>NZ_JAMJFW010000003.1:0-144110 GCF_023544405.1 Enterobacter cloacae complex sp. OE43NF | reverse complement strand
CCGGGGTGAGGGCACCAGACCGCACCTAACCCTTAATCGGTGAGTTGCGGCGCTTGCGCGGTGGGTGGAAGTGCCGCCAGTGTGGATCCTGCGCTGCGGCCAGCAGTTCGTGGTCGCCACGGGTATCCCCCCAGGCGCGCAGGTGGTACTCGTTCAGATTGCCATACACCTTTTCCAGTCTGGCGACTTTCTGGGCGCAGCGGCAGTTGTTGCCGGTAATGCGCCCGGTCAGCTTACCGTCTTTCACTTCCAGTTGTGTGCCAATCAGCTTGATGCCAAGCTTGTCAGCCCACGGCTGGAGCACCAGTGCCGGAGAGGCGGAACAGATGGTCACTTCCGCGCCAGAGTTCACCTCCGCCGCCACCGCCAGCACCCCCTCGGGGCGCATCAGCTTGTTCCAGTATTTTTCGCAAAACGCTTCCGCCTGCTGACGTAACCAGTGTTCATCCACCCCCGTCAGGAACGTTTTGATCAGCACCTCTTTTAGCTCATCACGCGTTAGCTTGCGGCGTACGCAGTGGAGCGTCGGCAATGCCATACGCACCAGTCGTCCCGCGAAGTAACGTTTCCCGAAGGCAAAACGCAGGAAAGGGATGAAGCTGTCGTGGTGTGTTAACGTTCCATCAAAGTCGAAGACAGAGAGCACGTTAGATTTGGCCACGGTCTCGTCGGCAATCATATTGGTCATAAATACGTCTTAGCTGAAATACACATTCTGCTCGTTAGTTTACCTGCTTTGGCGCCACAGTCCTTAAACCTCACGCTTTTTTTCTCATTCTTGCGGCCTGAGCCACTCAGATAATGTCATCCACCACGCCACCGTCAACGCGCAACGCCGCGCCAGACGTGGCGGAGGCCTGCGCTGAGCAGACATAGACCACCATATTGGCGACCTCTTCAACCGTGGCCGCTCGCTGGATCACCGAGCTGGGGCGGTTGGCCATCACAAACTCTTTTGCCAGCTGTTCCAGCGACTTACCGGTCTTCTCGATCTCGTCTTTCATCATCTCTGCGAATCCGTCAGACATCGTCGGCCCCGGCAATACGCTGTTGACCGTCACGCCGCTACCCGCCACGAACTTCGCCAGTCCGCGTGCCAGCGAGAGCTGTGCCGTTTTGGTCACGCCGTAGTGGATCATGTCCGCCGGGATATTGCAGGCCGACTCGGAGGAGATAAATACCACGCGGCCCCAGCCTTTCTTCACCATGCCGGGAAGCAGCGCGCGGGAGAGACGCACGCCGGACATCACGTTGGTCTGCCAGTAACGTTCCCAGGTGTCATCGTCGGTGGCATAGAAATCCTGCGGCCCGTAAATCCCGGCATTGTTGACCAGAATGTCCACGTTATTCGCCACCTTCAGCAGCGACTCGACCCCTTCCGGCGTGCTGAGATCGGCTATCGCGGCACGCACCTGCACGCCCGGCACTACCTGCTGCAGCTGCTGAATACCTTTATTCACCGACTCGGTACTGCGGCCATTGACGATCACTTCCGCACCGCTTTCTGCCAGCCCTCTGGCAATGGCGAAGCCAATTCCACCCGTTGAGGCGGTGACCAGCGCCACTTTCCCCGTAAAGTCGATTTTCATCATCTGCTCCTTATCGTTTTAACGTTCGGACCTTAAAGCGTAGCAGGTGACGATGACGGCTCCTGGCTAAAAAGGCGCAATAGCGACTCAACCTGTTCGTCCAGCGGGCTAAGCGAGCGCTTCACAATCAGGTGCAGCGGCGTGGCTCGCCGCACGCCATGGCTGAGCGGCAGCATCTTCAGTACCCCTTGTTCCAGCTGAGTCTGAATGCGCTCCTCCGGCAGCCAGCCGTAACCCACCTGCGACATCACCGCCTCAATGGCCGCGTCAATGGTGGAAAAGGTCCACGAGCCACTGGCGGAGTGCGCCGCGGTCTGGTTGTCCGCAATTTTAATCAGCGGCCACGGGCGGAGCATGTCGTCGTTCAGCGGCGCGTCGAGCTGAAAGAGCGGATGCTGATGATGGGCCACGGCAACAAAGTCGATATTCATCAGCCATTCGCCAAGCCCGGTCATATCCTGGCGGCGGGTTAAGACCATCACATCGGCTTCATCATTGATGGCATCGGCGCGGGTATTTTCCAGCACTTCGGTGAGACGGACCTGAGTCTGCGGATACTGCTGCTGGAACTGACGCAGGATGGCAAACAGACGACGGCGGGGAAAGATATTGTCCACCACCAGATCCAGTCGCGTGCGCATTCCGTTACGCAGGGTAAGCGCGCGTGTCTCAACGTACGCGAAGGCTTTCAGCAGCGGTTTGACCTGGTTGAGCAGCAGTTCCCCGGCAGGGGTCAACACCGCCCGACGGCCTTCCTGCACCAGAAGCGCCACCCCCAGCCGTTCCTGCAGTAGCGCCAGGTTATAGCTGACGGAAGACTGGCTGCGGTGCGTCTCTTCCGCGGCTCTGGCAAAACTGCCTGCATCCACTACCTTCTCCAGCAAGGACCATTGTTCGAGCGTCGTCTTGTGCATAATCAATCTAAAATTTGGATGAATTTGATTCAAACATAGCGTTATTCATTCATTTTTTGAAGGGGTAGGATCGTCTCATCAAAACAAAGGAGACATTATATGAGCACCTTCGACAAACACGACTTAAGCGGCTTCATCGGCAAACATCTGGTTTATACCTACGATAATGGCTGGAACTACGAGATTTATATCAAAAATGAAAATACCATCGACTACCGTATTCACAGCGGCCTGGTGGGGAATCGTTGGGTAAAAGATCAGCAGGTGTATGTTGTTCGCGTAGGTGAGAGTATTTATAAAATTTCCTGGACTGAACCCACCGGCACCGACGTTAGCCTGATTGTGAACCTTGGGGACAAACTGTTCCATGGCACTATCTTCTTCCCGCGTTGGGTCATGAACAACCCGGAAAAAACCGTCTGCTTCCAGAACGATCACATTCCACTGATGAACAGCTATCGCGATGCAGGTCCGGCCTATCCAACAGAAGTGATTGATGAATTTGCCACCATTACCTTCGTGCGCGACTGTGGGGCCAACGATGACAGCGTAATTGCGTGTGCGGCCAGTGAATTGCCCGCTGACTTCCCAAATAATTTAAAATAAGCGCGACAATTAACTAAAAAGAAAAGTTCCCGGTTATTTCTGTTTTTAAAGAAATAACCGGGATTTTTTTTGTTTGTTGAGCTTTGGTTTAAACGTTACATTTTGAAAAAATTGAGTGCTGTCACAAAATAAATAATTCATAATTTTATAACTTTATGTTTTTAAAGATATTTATATTCATGTGAAAACATTTTAATTCCCTCTCTTAATTTTTCCCTAAGAAATGAGCGCTACCTTGATATGAGTTTATGAACCGTTGAAATAAACGGTCCGCTAATTGGTTAATATCAAAAGCATGCCATTCTTATTGCAAGGAAATTAATGATGAGTGATTTTTTGCCTTTTTCCCGCCCCTCAATGGGTAATGAGGAAATCGCGGCGTTGCAGGAGGTATTAACCTCTGGCTGGATCACGACCGGGCCGAAAAATCAGGCGCTTGAAGAGGCATTTTGTCAGCTGACCGGGAATCACCACGCCATTGCCGTCAGTTCGGCAACGGCCGGGATGCACGTCACCCTGATGGCGCTGGGTATTGGCCCTGGCGATGACGTCATCACCCCCTCCCTGACCTGGGTCTCCACGCTGAATATGATCGTTCTGCTGGGGGCAAACCCGGTGATGATCGATGTGGACAAAGATACCCTGATGGTCACCCCGGACGCGGTAGACGCCGCGATTACGCCGCGTACCAAAGCGATTATCCCGGTGCATTACGCCGGTGCGCCGTGTGATATCGATGCTATCCGCGCGGTGGGGGAGCGTCACGGTATTCCGGTGATCGAAGACGCGGCACACGCCGCGGGCACGTACTACAAAGACCGCCACGTGGGCTGGCAGGGCACGGCAATTTTCTCCTTCCACGCCATTAAAAACATGACCTGCGCCGAGGGCGGTCTGGTGGTGACGGATGACGAACAGCTGGCACAAAAAATCCGCAGCCTGAAATTCCACGGTCTGGGCGTCGATGCCTATGACCGCCAGACCCACGGCCGCGCGCCGCAGGCCGAAGTGATCGTGCCCGGCTTTAAATACAACCTCGCGGATATCAACGCCGCGCTGGCGCTGGTGCAGTTGGGCAAACTGAAACAGGCCAATAAACGCCGTCAGGACATCGCCGAACGCTACCTGCGCGAGCTGGCCGACACGCCGTTCCAGCCGCTCACTATTCCATCATGGCCGCATGTGCACGCCTGGCACCTGTTTATTATTCGCGTGGATGAAGCCCGCTGCGGGATCTCCCGCGATAACCTGATGGCGGCCCTGAAGGAGAAGGGTATCGGCACTGGCCTGCATTTCCGCGCGGCACACACCCAAAAATACTACCGCGAGCGTTTTCCTGATGTATCGCTCCCGCATTCTGAATGGAACAGCGCGCGTATTTGTTCTCTCCCACTTTTCCCGGACATGACTCATGACGACACAACCCGCGTCATTACCGCGCTCCATCAGCTTGCAGGACATTGATATGTTCAGTGCGCCGCCTGTACAAAAAGTTTCTGTGGTGATCCCCGTTTATAACGAGCAGGAGAGCCTGCCCGAACTGATCCGCCGCACCACCGCCGCCTGCGAGACGCTGGGCAAAGCCTACGAAATCCTGCTGGTGGATGACGGCAGCAGCGATAACTCCGCCCTGACGTTGACCGAGGCTGCGCAGGCCGAAGGCAGCCATATCGTCGCGGTGCTGCTTAACCGCAACTATGGCCAGCACTCGGCCATTATGGCCGGGTTCAGCCACGTGACGGGGGATTTGGTCATCACGCTGGATGCCGATCTGCAAAACCCGCCGGAGGAGATCCCCCGGCTGGTCGCCAAAGCCGACGAAGGGTACGACGTGGTGGGTACGGTACGGCAGAATCGTCAGGATAGCCTGTTCCGCAAGCTGGCTTCCCGCACCATCAACCGCCTGATCCAGCGCACCACCGGCAAAGCGATGGGCGATTACGGCTGCATGCTGCGCGCCTATCGCCGCCATATTGTCGACGCCATGCTGCACTGCCATGAACGCAGCACCTTCATTCCGATTCTGGCGAATACCTTTGCCCGTAAGGCGACGGAGATCCCGGTGCTGCACGCCGAGCGTGAGCACGGGGAGTCGAAGTACAGCTTTATGCGTCTTATCAACCTGATGTACGACCTCATCACCTGCCTGACCACCACGCCGCTGCGCCTGCTGAGCGTCTTTGGCAGCATTATCGCGCTGGCCGGGTTCACGCTTTCCGTTTTGCTGGTCGTCCTGCGTCTGGTCTTTGGCCCCCAGTGGGCGGCGGAAGGGGTGTTCATGCTCTTTGCCGTGCTGTTCATGTTCATCGGCGCCCAGTTTGTCGGGATGGGCCTGCTCGGTGAGTACATTGGCCGTATCTATAACGATGTTCGCGCACGTCCGCGCTACTTTATTCAACGTGTTGTCCGCCAGGAACACAAAGTCTCTCAAGAGGAAAAACACCCATGAAAGCTGTTGTCTTTGCCTATCACGATATGGGGTGCGCGGGCCTGCTTGCCCTGCTTGAAGCGGGTTATGATATCGCTGCCATCTTCACGCATCCGGACGCCGCAGGCGAGAATAACTTCTTTGGCTCCGTGGCGCGTATCGCCGCCGAGCGCGGCATTCCGGTCTACGCGCCGGACGATATCAACCACCCGCTGTGGGTGGATCGCATTCGCGACACCGCCCCGGATGTCATCTTCTCGTTCTACTACCGCAACCTGATTTGCGACGATATTTTACGTCTGGCGACGAAAGGGGCATTTAACCTTCACGGCTCATTGCTGCCCGCCTACCGTGGCCGCGCGCCGCTGAACTGGGTGCTGGTGAATGGCGAAACTGAAACCGGCGTGACCCTGCACCGCATGGTGCACCGCGCGGATGCGGGCGCCATCATTGCGCAGCAGCGTGTTGCCATTGATGCGGATGAGACGGCGCTGCAGCTTCATCAGAAACTCTGCTCGGTGGCGCAAAGCCTGCTGCGCGATGCCCTGCCAACCATCCTGAACGGCACCTTCAGCGAGACCGCTCAGGACGAGAGCAAGGCGAGTTGTTTTGGCCGCCGCACGCCGGAAGACGGCCGTCTGGACTGGAACAAGCCCGCCCGCCAGCTGCACAACCTGGTACGCGCGGTGACCGACCCCTGGCCGGGGGCGTATAGCTTTGCCGGCGTCAGCAAATTCATCGTCTGGAAATCCCGCGTGCGCGACGATGTCCCGGCCGCGAAACCGGGCACTATCGTCTCTGTCTCTCCGCTGATTGTTAGCTGCGGCGAGCAGGCGCTGGAGATCGTGACCGGTCAGACCGACAACGGCGTTTATGTGCAGGGCGCGCAGCTGGCGCAGTCTCTGGGGCTGGTTCCCGGCGCCTTGATCACCAGCGCCCCGGTGGTGGCAATTAAGCGCCGCACCCGCGTGCTGATCCTCGGCGTGAACGGTTTTATTGGTAACCACCTGACCGAGCGTCTGCTGAAAGACGATAACTACGAAATTTATGGCCTCGACATTGGCTCCGATGCCATCAGCCGTTTCCTTGATTGCCCGCGCTTCCATTTCGTGGAAGGGGATATCAGCATCCACTCCGAGTGGATCGAGTACCACATCAAAAAATGCGACGTGGTGCTGCCGCTGGTCGCCATTGCCACGCCGATTGAGTACACCCGCAACCCGCTGCGTGTGTTCGAGCTGGACTTTGAAGAGAACCTGAAGATTATCCGCGACTGCGTGAAATACGATAAGCGCATCATCTTCCCGTCCACCTCCGAAGTGTACGGCATGTGTACCGATAAAAACTTCGATGAAGATACCTCTAACCTGGTGGTCGGGCCGATCAACAAGCAGCGCTGGATTTACTCCGTCTCTAAACAGCTGCTGGACCGCGTAATTTGGGCCTACGGCGAGAAAGAAGGGCTGCGCTTTACCCTGTTCCGGCCGTTCAACTGGATGGGGCCACGTCTGGATAACCTGAACGCGGCGCGCATTGGTAGCTCCCGCGCCATTACCCAGCTGATCCTGAACCTGGTGGAAGGCTCGCCCATTAAGCTCATTGAAGGCGGTAAACAAAAACGCTGCTTCACCGACATCAGCGACGGCATCGAAGCCCTGTTCCGCATCATTGAAAACAAGGATGGCCGCTGCAACGGGGAGATCATCAACATCGGCAACCCGGATAACGAAGCGAGCATTCGTGAACTGGCCGAAATGCTGTTGGCAAGCTTCGAGCGCCATCCGCTGCGTAACCAGTTCCCGCCGTTTGCAGGATTCCGCGAAGTGGAAAGCAGCAGCTACTATGGCAAAGGCTACCAGGACGTTGAGCACCGCAAGCCGAGCATTCGCAATGCGAAGCGCTGCCTGAACTGGACGCCAACGGTGAAGATGGAGCAGACCATTGATGAGACGCTCGATTTCTTCCTGCGCACCGTGGAGCTGTCGGAACAGGCCTCATGAAAAAAGTCGGTTTACGCATTGATGTCGATACCTTCAGGGGAACGCGTGACGGCGTTCCCGGACTGCTGAGGCTGCTGAGCAAGCACGATGTGCGTGCCAGCATCTTCTTCAGCGTGGGGCCAGACAACATGGGACGTCATTTATGGCGTCTGGTTAAACCGGCATTTCTGTTCAAAATGCTGCGCTCGCGCGCAGCATCGCTCTACGGCTGGGATATTTTGCTGGCCGGTACCGCATGGCCCGGCAGGCGTATCGGCGCGGGTAACGAAGCCATCATCCGTGAAGCGGCGCAGCACCATGAGGTCGGCCTGCATGCCTGGGATCACCATGCCTGGCAGGCCCGGGCGGGCGTCTGGGACATTCCTCGCCTGGCCCGGGAAATCGAGCGTGGTCTGCGGGAGCTGGAGGCCATTATCGGTCAGTCGGTGCGCTGCTCCGCCGTGGCCGGATGGCGTGCGGATCAACGCGTCGTGAAAGCCAAAGAGCCGTTCGCGTTTCGCTACAACAGCGATTGCCGGGGCAGCGGACCATTTTTACCGCAGCTCGGTGAAAACCGCGTTGGCACGGTGCAAATCCCGGTCACACTGCCCACCTGGGATGAAGTGGTGGGGCGCGAGGTGACCGCCGACGGCTTCAACCGCTACATTCTGGACCGTATACATCGCGACACTGGCACGCCGGTCTACACCATCCACGCCGAGGTGGAAGGGATTGCGTATCAGCATGATTTCGATGCGCTGTTGACGCTGGCGGCGCAGGAGGGGATTCAGTTCTGCCCGTTGATCGACCTGCTGCCAGACGATCTCAGTACGCTGCCCGTCGGCAAAATTGTGCGAAGTGAAATGGCTGGCCGGGAAGGCTGGCTTGGCTATCAACAAACCGTGAGTCCGGTACCATGAAAGTCGCCCGTTATGGCTTAGGGCTTTTCGCCCTGTTTATTGTTTACTATCTCATTCCGGTTGATATCCGTCTGTTATGGCAGCCTGATGAAACGCGCTATGCGGAAATCAGCCGTGAAATGCTCGCCTCCGGCAACTGGATTGTGCCGCATTTTCTGGGGCTGCGTTACTTTGAAAAGCCGATTGCTGGCTACTGGGTCAACAGCCTCGGGCAACTGCTGTTTGGCCATACAAACTTTGCCGTGCGCGCCGGGGCCATCTTTTCCACCGGCCTGACGGCGCTACTGGTTATCTGGATGGCCTGGCAACTCTGGCGCGATAAACGCGTTGCCCTGTTCTCCGGCCTTATCTTCCTGACGCTGTTTCTGGTCTATGGCATTGGCACCTATGCCGTGCTCGACCCCATCATCTCCCTGTGGCTGGCGGCGGCGATGTGCAGTTTCTGGCTGGCCTCGCAGGCGCAGACCCTGGCTGGCAAAGCGGGGGGCTACATCATGTTGGGGCTGGCCTGCGGCATGGGGGTGATGACCAAAGGCTTTCTCGCTCTGGCGGTGCCGGTCCTTGGCGTCCTGCCGTGGGTGATTGCCCAAAAGCGCTGGAAAGAGGTGCTGATTTTTGGCGGGCTTGCGATCCTGAGCTGCGTGCTTATTGTCTTGCCCTGGGGGCTGGCGATTGCCCAGCGTGAACCCGATTTCTGGCGCTACTTCTTCTGGGTTGAACACATTCAGCGTTTTGCCCAGAGCGACGCCCAGCACAAAGCCCCGTTCTGGTATTACCTGCCATTCCTGGTCGCGGGCAGTCTGCCTTGGCTGGCGCTGTTGCCCGGTGCGCTGCGTCTGGGCTGGCGTGAAAAACATCCGGCAGGCGGCGGGCTTTATCTGCTCGGTTGGGTGGTGATGCCGCTTTTATTCTTCAGCATTGCCAAAGGCAAGCTGCCTACCTACATCCTGCCGTGTTTTGCCCCGCTGGCGATCCTGATGGCGCGCTATGCCTGCCTCGCTGCGGAAAAGGGGGCCAGCGTGTTACGTATCAATGCCGGGATCAACCTGGCGTTCGGTACCCTCGGTGTCATCGCGGCGTTAGTCGTGTCGCCGTGGGGGCTGGCTAAGCACCCGGTCTGGACGTCGGTCGAGCTGTATAAAGTCTTCTGCGCGGTGGTGGCCTTCCTCGTCTGGGCCGTGGTGGGCTGGTTTAGCTTCAGACGGAGCCAGCAGCGCTGGTGGATGGCGGCGCTGTGCCCTGCCGGGCTGGCGTTGCTGATTGGTTTTGCCATTCCCAACCTGGTGGTGGACTCCAAACAGCCACAGTCGCTGGTGGATACCGTGCGCGACCCGCTCCAGCAGAGCCGGTTCGTGCTGGCCGATAACGTCGGCGTGGCGGCAGGGCTGGCGTGGGAGCTTAAACGTAATGACATCATCATGTTTGGTCAGAGCGGTGAGCTGCGTTACGGGCTGGATTATCCGGACGTGAAAGACCGCTTTATCACTAAAGATGACTTTGCGCAGTGGCTGGCGAGGCATCGCCAGCAGGGGAGCGTGTCGCTGGTGATCCTGCTGTCGAAGAACGACGATCTGAACCGGGATAACCTGCCAAAGCCGGACTACCTGTATATCCAGGGGCGGCTGGCTTACCTGCAGTATTTGCCGCAATGATGACCTGGCTTTGGCTGGTGCTGGCAAGCCTGCTGACCTGCGCGGGACAGCTCTGTCAGAAGCAAGCGACCCGTCCGGTGAAAACCGGGCGGCGTGGCGCGCATATTGTGCTCTGGCTGGGGCTCGCCTTGCTGGCGCTGGGCTGCGGCATGCTGGTCTGGCTGGTGGTATTGCAGCGTCTTCCCGTCGGGGTCGCCTATCCCATGCTGAGCCTTAATTTTGTCTGGGTGACGCTGGCGGCGAAATGGCTCTGGCATGAGAAGGTGGCCCGACATCACTGGCTGGGCGTAGGGTTGATTATGATCGGGATTGTTCTGCTGGGAGGAAGCCTGTGAAAGGGGCGTGCTGGGCGTTATGCAGCGTGGCGTTAGTCAGTGCCGCGCAGCTGCTGCTGCGCAGCGCCATGCAGGCGCTTCCGCCCGTCGGCGAGGCGCTGGCATTTTTCAGGGCTCTCTGGCATTTTTCGTCCGGTACCGGCGCGCTGCTGCTGGGGCTGATGGGCTATGTGGCCTCTATGGGCTGCTGGTATCTGGCGCTGCATCGCATGGCGCTCAGCAAAGCGTACGCCTTGCTGAGCCTCAGTTATATTCTGGTGTGGGGCGCGGCGATCCTGCTGCCCGGCTGGGATGAGTCGTTCTCGTGGCAGGGGCTGGCGGGTGTCGGGTTGATTATGCTGGGCGTGCTGGTTATTTTTCGGCCAGCTCAGCGTGTACAGAATGGATCAGAGACGCCGTAATCTCAAAGGGCGTGGTGGTGCAAACGGCGAGGCTCAGCAAACCTGTCCGGCACTGGCTCGTTGAGTGCAGCGCGGCACTGCTGTCAATGCTGACCATTTGCCAGGAATGACCACCGCGTTGTTTAAGGATGGCCTTTTTTAGGGTCCAGATACGCCAGAATGTGCTGAGTTTGTTTTCGAATGTTTCCTTTTCCAGCGCGTCATGCTCGGCATTGCTAAATACGGCATTGGCGAGCGTAGGCCAGTTTTCCTGCGGACGGATATGCTCCAGCGAACAGCCTACGTCACCTTCATCGCTGATAATTAACGCAATATCATCTTCCGAGTGACTCACGCTGAACCACAGAGGATACTCGTCGGCAAACACGGGTTTGCCCTGTTCACGGTAGACAATCTCCGGTAAAGGCTGTGGCGCCAGCACACGCGACAGTAGCCCTCGACCCGCCAGCCAACGGGCGCGTTGAGCACCCTGCGGAGCGTATTGGGAGAGGGCTTGCGCCCACTGGTCTGTGCTCAGCGAGGAGATTTTTCCCAGCAAAACCTGGTACATATAACGTCTGGCCTTCAGTCAAAAACGCGATAGCTGTAAAGTTGCGCGGCGAAACCATTACTATAATCCATTGACCTCAACAATGGCTAATCAGTAACGGAAAATCACCCGGGAAGCCGACTCTTGGGTCGGCCCGGCCCCAGCAGTATCGCCAGTTTGCTGCCGCCTTTGGTGGTCTCCATCCAGATTTTACAGACGCTGGTGAGCGGTACCGACAGCAGCATCCCAACCGGGCCCAGCAGCCATCCCCAAATCAGTAAGGATAAGAACACCACCAGCGTCGACATGCCCAGCCGGTGGCCCATCATCCGTGGTTCAAGAATATTCCCCAGCACCATATGCACCACGAGGAACAGCGCCCCCACCAGCATGCACTCATAGAAGCCATTAAACAGAAACGCCTGAATCATGGGCGGCACGGCGGAGAGTACCGCGCCAATGTTGGGCACGTATAGTTCAGCAAAAACGCCAGCACTCCCCACATCAGCGCGAACTGCACGCCCATCAGCATCAGCCCCAGCCAGACAATCACGCCGGTCCAGACGCTCAACAGGGTTTTTAAGGCCAGATATTTGGAGACGCCCTTTAACGCGCGGTGTAAACCGGCGATGTGAATTTGCGGATTATTCAGCGCGAAACGCAGCTTATAGGGCACGTGGCGCACTTCGAACAGCATAAACACCACCGTCATGACCAGCAGCAAAATGCTGGCCATGGCGCCGGACAGGCCGGTCATCAGCGTGGTGGCGTAGGTCATGATTTTTTCGGAATCCATCCGGCGCAACATCCGTTCCGGCGAAATATGCAGATTCAGAAACGGCATCATCTCCTGAAGCGCCACGATCTTGCGCGTCAGCTCTTTGTTGTATTGCGGCAGCATCGTGGAGAATTCGCTCAGCGAGGCGGCCAGCACGCCGAAAAGGGCGGTGAGGGCAATCAGCATCACGATAACCACAATGGTTATGGCCACCGGGCGGCTGATACCCCGGCGCAAAAACCAGGTCACCAGCGGGTTAAGCACAATGGCAAAAAAGAGCGCCAGCAGAAGCTGGACAATAATATCGGCGGCAGCATGGATACCGGCGAGGATCACCACCAGAGAGGCGAGTTTTAACAGGATGTGGAGTCCTGCTTTGTCGGGCGGGTTAGGGGTCATTCGTGTTCCTTAATGTGATTGCCCGTTAAGTGTAGTGCGCGGGTTCCGCTTCGTCTGGCACCGTTAATCTGAAAGTCGCTGCTGATTTTCTGCTGGCGTCGTGGTAATAGTGAAACACTGTTGCAAAAATCCAGGTAAAACCTCATGCCCGAACCCGCCGCCGAACCGGCATTAAGCGGATTACGCCTTAATCTGCGCATTGTCTCCGTTGTGATTTTTAACTTTGCCAGTTATCTGACGATTGGCCTGCCGCTGGCGGTGTTGCCGGGCTACGTTCATGACGTGATGGGGTTTAGCGCATTCTGGGCGGGGCTGGTGATTAGCCTGCAGTACTTCGCCACGCTGTTGAGTCGCCCGCATGCGGGTCGCTACGCGGATCTGTTCGGGCCGAAGAGCATTGTGATCACAGGATTATGCGGCTGTTTTCTCAGTGGCCTGAGTTACCTGCTGGCGGCAACGACCAGCCACTGGCCGTTGGTCAGCCTGGTGCTGCTGTGCCTGGGCCGGGTGATCCTCGGTATTGGGCAAAGCCTGGCAGGAACCGGCTCGTCGCTGTGGGGCGTAGGCGTGGTCGGGGCACCGCACATTGGCCGGGTGATCTCCTGGAACGGCATTGTCACCTACGGGGCAATGGCGCTTGGCGCCCCGCTTGGGGTGATGTGCTATGCGTATGGCGGACTGTACGGGCTGGCGGGCACCATTATGGTGGTCGCGCTGGTGGCGATCCTGTTTGCCCTGCCGCGCCCGAAAGTGAAGGCCAGCAAAGGTAAACCGCTGCCGTTCCGGGCAGTGCTGGGGCGCGTCTGGCCGTATGGTATGGCACTGGCGCTGGCAACTACCGGCTTTGGGGTGATCGCCACCTTTATCACGCTGTTTTATGACGCCAAAGGCTGGGATGGGGCGGCCTTTGCGTTAACCCTGTTCAGCTGTGCGTTTGTGGGTGCCCGTTTGCTCTTCCCGAACGGTATTAACCGCCTGGGCGGGCTGAATGTGGCGATGATCTGCTTTGCGGTTGAGATTGTCGGGCTGCTGCTGACCGGTATAGCGACCGCGCCGTGGATGGCAAAAGTTGGCGTGTTCTTCGCCGGAGCCGGTTTTTCGCTGGTCTTCCCGGCGCTGGGTGTGGTGGCGGTGAAAGCCGTGCCGCCGCAGAATCAGGGGGCGGCGCTGGCAACCTACACGGTGTTTATGGATATGTCGTTGGGCATTACCGGGCCGCTGGCAGGGCTGGTCATGGCCTGGGCAGGCGTGCCGGTTATCTATCTTGCGGCTGCGGGTCTGGTGGTGATGGCCCTGATGCTCACGTGGCGGCTAAAAAAATGGCCCCCGGTGCAGGCACCGGAGGCCACGTCATCATCCTGACGTGTTACTGAATCACGATGGTGTTGATGATGTTTTCAGCGGCAGTCTGCGCTTTCTGCTGATCTTCCGCTGGCAGGGTGATCTGCAGGGTCAGCAGTTTGTTATCAACCTTACCCAGCACCACGGAAGAGTAAGCTGTCTGACCTTTTGCAGAGATAATGCTGTCCAGCTGCTGCAGCGTGTGGCCTTTCAGTTCGATGGACTTGTTCGTCACCACCTGCAGCTGCGGGTCGCGGCTGCGCTGCTGATCTTCCAGACGTTTGGACAGCACGGCCAGGTCTTCGCTGGTGTCGTCGCCCACAATCACAATCACCGCTTTCTGCCCGGTTGCATCGGAATAGACGTGCATGTTGTTCGCCTGGGTACCCAGCTTGCCGCTCTGGTCAGTCATATCCGCTGGCAGAGAAAAGCTGAGTTTACCGTCCAGCAGGTTCACCGGCTGACCGGTTGCGTTGCTCTCTGCAGACGCGCCCTGAGCAGGCGTTTTCGTGTCGCTGTTATCACAGGCTGCAAGGCCGACAACCAGCAGGCCAATCCCGACATATTTAACCAGATTGCGCATTGACTTCTTCCTTTCGATAAACGGCCATAACGGCTCATTTGTCCATCTTATCACAACTGATAAAGCGAACCCTTAACCAGCCTGCAATGCTGTGATTTCAGATTTATCTGCCAGTCTTTTCAGCAGCATATTCAGCAGCACGCCGTACATCGGCAGGAAGAAGACAATGCTGATAAGCACCTTGAAGCAGTAGTCCACCAGCGCAATTTCCATCCAGTGTTCGGCCATAAACGCATCCGGGCTGTGCCAGAAGGCAATGAAGAAGAAGGCCAGCGTATCGCTGACGTTGCCGAATAGCGTCGAGGCGGTGGGGGCCATCCACCAGCGGTGATTCTGACGCAGGCGGTTAAATACGTGCACGTCGAGGATCTGCCCCAGCGCATAGGCCATAAAGCTTGCAGTAGCGATTCGGGCAACAAACAGGTTGAAGTGGGTTAACGCCTCAAAGCCCTGCCAGCTTCCCATGTAAAACAGGGAGGAAATAACGTACGACACGAACAGCGCCGGCAGCATGACCGCAAAAATAATGCGGCGAGCCAGCGGTGCGCCAAAAATACGCACGGTCAGATCGGTGGCGAGAAAAATAAACGGGAAGCTGAACGCGCCCCAGGTGGTATGGAAACCAAAGATGGCAATCGGCAGCTGCACCAGATAGTTACTGGAGGTGATCACCAGCAGATGAAAAAGCGAAAGCCAGAACAACGCTTTTACGCGCTGCGATTCAGAAAACGGCGTCATATTGTGACCTTTTTATACGTTGGGGTGAGGGAACCCAATAAAAACCGCAGCATGATACTGCTTTGGCAGGACAATGCAATGGTTAGTTTTTACGCAACCGTTAACCTGGTTTGCATTGCTGGCTACGGGGCGTAAACTACAGCCGTTTTTATCTGACCGAGAACACTATGACCGATCTGTTTTCCACTCCAGACCACACCCTTGATGCGCAGGGCCTCCGCTGCCCTGAGCCGGTAATGATGGTGCGCAAAACCGTGCGCAATATGCAAACCGGCGAAACGCTGCTGATCATCGCTGACGATCCGGCAACCACCCGCGATATCCCCGGTTTTTGTACCTTTATGGAGCATGAACTGGTGGCACAGCAGACCGAAGCGCTGCCGTACCGGTATTTGATCCGCAAGGGGTAACCCCCTTACTGCATGCCTAACAATCCCGGCAGCCACAGCGAAATCGCCGGGATGTACGTTATCATTCCCAGCACCAGCAGCAGCATGCCGTAAAACGGTAGCATCGCGCGCACCACATGTTCGATTTTCTGCTTGCTTACCGCACTGGCCACAAACAGCACCGAACCCACTGGCGGCGTGATAAGCCCGATCCCCAGATTCACCATCATGATCATCCCGAAATGGACCGGGTCGATCCCAAGCGACTGGGTCACCGGCAACAGCACCGGCGTCAGGATCAGAATGATCGGCGCCATATCCATCAGGGTGCCAATCAGCAGCAGCATGATGTTGAGGTACATCAGGATCACGTACTTGTTATCCGAGAGCGAGGTGAAGAACGCCGTGATGCGCACAGGTAACTGCATGTAGGTCATCACCGCGCCAAACGCCGCCGCAAAACCAATCAAGATCATCACGATAGTGACCATTTTGACCGTCCGGCACATCAGCTTCGGCAGTTCGCTCCACGTGTAGTCGCGATAGATGAACATGGTGACAAAGAATGCCCACAGACAGGCGACCGCCGCGGATTCGGTGGCGGTGAATATCCCGGACATGATCCCGCCGAGGATAATTACCACCGTCATCAGCCCCCAGAGAGCGTCCAGCAAAATCTTCAGCGCCTGTTTAAAGGGGATCTTTTCGCCTTTTGGATAGCCGCGCTTATGGGCAAAGCACAGACACAGCGTCATCAGGCACAGTCCCAGCAGCAGCCCCGGCAGCACGCCTGCGATAAACAGCGTGGCAATGGAGACCGTACCGCCTGCGGCCAGCGAGTAGATCACCGAGTTGTGGCTGGGCGGGATTAAAATCGCCTGCACCGACCCGCTGGCGGTGACCGCCGCCGCATACTCGCGGGGATACCCCTTTCTCTCCATCTCCGGGATCATCACGCTGCCGATGGAGGCCGTATCCGCCACCGATGAACCGGAAATCGCGCCGAAAAAGGTGGAGGCCACGATATTCACCAGCGACAGTCCGCCGCGAATAAAACCGACAAAAACATACGCGAAATTCACCAGCCGTCGGGCGATGCCGCCTTCCGCCATGATCGCCCCCGCCAGGATGAAAAACGGGATCGCCAGCAGGGTAAATTTGTTAACCCCGCTGGTGATCTGGATCATCAGCGCTTCGAGCGGCAACTCGATCCACAACGCGCCCGCGACGGCGCTTAAGCCGACGGCAAACGCCACCGGCATACCCAGCGCCAGCAAAATGGCGAGGGTGAATAACAAAACGAATGCATCCATTGTTCACCCCTTAACTGTGGTTGCCGATCAGCACCACAGGACGGTTTTCCTGTGAGCCAAACAGCAGACGTTCAATGACAAACAGGATCAGCACCGCAGAACCAATCGGCAGCGGCAGATAACTCTCCCCTGACGTCAGGATCGGAAACTCGGCGACCGGCTGCTCCCAGAGCTCGACACACAGCCAGTAGCTGTACCAGAACATAATCAGCGAGGTCAGCAGCATCAGCAGATCCACCACGCGCGCACACGCTGTTTTCAGCATGTCTGGCAGTCGGTCGGTCAGCATGTTCACCGCGATGTGTGACCCGGCACGGTAGCTCACCGCCGCGCCGATAAACGTAAAGGTCACCATGCAGATGATGGCAATCGGCTCCGGCCAGGATTCACCGCGATTCAGCACATAGCGCGAGAAGATGCCAATCGGGATCACCACCGTCATGACCAGCAGCGCGCATCCCGCTACGCCCATGGCGAGCAGATACAGCCGGTCCATCCACTTCAGGTAGAGTTCGGACATACGTTCTCCGTTTACTGAACGTCAGCAATGGCTTTCATCAGGTCCTGATGCTTTTCGCCATACTGCGCGCGCACCGGCTCTGTGGCTTTGATAAATACCGATTTGTCGATCTCGTGGAACTGCACGCCACCGGCTTTCATCTTCGCCAGCGCCTCGGCGTTATAGGCCTGCCACAGCTTGCGCTGTTCGAACTGCGCTTCGCGCGCCAGGGTCAGGATTTTCTGCTGTTCGTCTGCGCTGAGCTTGTCCCATTTCACTTTTGAGTAGAGCAGCATTTCCGGGGTAATGAAGTGGCCGCTGAGGGTATAGTTTTTGGCGATCGGCATATAGTTATGGGCGATGAAGGTCGGCGGATTATTCTCAGCGCCATCGATTACGCCGGTCTGCATGCCGCTGTAAACCTCACTGACCCCCATCGCCACCGAGTTAGCCCCCATGTCTTTCAGTGTCGCCAGCGCCACCGGGCTTCCCTGAACGCGGATTTTTTTGCCTTTCAGATCCTCCGGTTTGACGATCGGCGTTTTGGTGATCAGGTTGCGGGTGCCGGAATCCATCCAGCCGAGAAACACCAGCCGCGATTTGGGGTTGGCGGTCAGTTTGTCGCCAATCTGCTTGCCGATATCGCCGTCGATGACTTTGTGCATGTGGTCTTCATCGCGGAACACATAGGGCAGGGTAAAGACTTCGATATCGGGCAGGATCGCCGCCACCGGAGCCATGGAGACACGGATCATGTCGATCGCCCCCATCTGCGCCTGTTCAATCATTTGCTTTTCATCCCCGAGCACGCCGCCGGGAAAGACCTTGATCTCCAGCTTGCCGTCGGTTTGTTGTTTGAGTTTCTCCCCCATGTGCTGTACGGCTACCACGTTCGGGTAGCCTTCAGGATGCACATCGGCGGCTTTAATGGTTTGCGCAGAAACGGAGCAGGCAAAAGCAGACAGACACAGAGCGGCCAGTAACGGCTTGAGGGTCGTTTTCATCAAGTCAACTCCAGGGTAGTGAGGTAAGTGTTAAA
Organism: Enterobacter cloacae complex sp. OE43NF; assembly: GCF_023544405.1. Taxonomy (NCBI): domain Bacteria; kingdom Pseudomonadati; phylum Pseudomonadota; class Gammaproteobacteria; order Enterobacterales; family Enterobacteriaceae; genus Enterobacter; species Enterobacter cloacae complex sp. OE43NF. Next base: position 125,678 of record NZ_JAMJFW010000003.1, on the reverse strand, counting down.
ACGGTGTTTTAGTTTTGTACGTTTAAAAATTACACTATGGCCTGGAAAACGGAGGTGAAGCGCCTCACAAAAGCGTGAATTTCTGAAACGCTGGTTTAGATTTTTGAGAAGGGAAGGCCGGGTTGCCGTTACGCTTTACCCGGCCAGGCGTGCATTGCGTGTTATTTGCGTCGCAGTAAGCGGAGCGCGTTGGCCGTCACCAGCACCGTCGCGCCGGTATCCGCCAGCACCGCCAGCCACAGCCCGGTGATGCCGAGCAGGGTGGTGACGAGGAAAATCCCTTTCAGCCCCAGGGCGATGCTGATGTTCTGGCGAATATTGGCGCGCGTGGCGCGTGCCAGGGAAATCATCTGCGCCAGCCCGGTCAGGCGGTTATGGGTGAGCGCGGCATCGGCGGTTTCCAGCGCCACGTCGGTACCGCTGCCCATGGCAATCCCGATGGTGGATGCTTTCATCGCTGGCGCATCGTTGATTCCGTCGCCGATCATCGCCAGCGGAGCATGGCTGTTCAGCTCCGTCACGGCACTGACCTTGTCCGCAGGCAGTAATCCGGCCTTAAAGTCCAGCCCCAGCTCTCCGGCAATCGCGGCGGCGGCACGCGGGTTATCGCCGGTGAGGATCACACCCTGGATGCCCAGCTGATGGAGCGCTGCGACGGCCTCTTTCGCATCATCACGCAGGGTATCGCGCAGTGCCAGCATGCCTTTGGCGACGCCGTCCTGCATGACGGTTACCACAGTTTGTCCGGTCTGTTCTAACGCCTCAACCTCTGAGTTAGAAGACTTACCCGCCGCGACAATCAGCACCTTTTTACCGTCGATGTCGGCCTCAATCCCGGACCCAACCAGCGCCCGCTGCGCCGTTGCCGCCGGAATGGCCAGCCCGCGCGACTGCGCTTCACGCACAATCGCCTGCGCCAGCGGGTGAGTGGAACCCTGCTCTACGGCGGCGGCCAGCGTAAGCAGTTCATCTTCACCGATATCCTGCGGATACACGCCGGTGACCTGCGGCTTGCCGACGGTCAGCGTGCCGGTTTTATCGAACGCCACCTGCTGCACCTGGCTTAACTGTTCCAGCGCCGCGCCGCCTTTTATCAGGGCACCACGACGCGCCGCTGCCGCCAGACCGGAGGTAATGGCCGCCGGGGTGGAGATCACCAGCGCACACGGACAGCCAATCAGCAGCAGGGTCAGACCTTTGTAAATCCAGCCTTCCCACGGCGCACCAAAGAACAGCGGCGGAACGATAGTGACCAGCAGGGCAACCAGCATGATGGCGGGGGTGTAAATCCGGCTGAAGCGGTCAATAAATCGCTCGACGGGGGCGCGACGCTCCTCGGCCTCTTCGATCAGCTTCAGGATACGGTCGATGGCGCTGTCACCGGGTTCGGAAAGTACCGTGAGCTGGACCAGACGGTCGACGCTGGTGGCGCCCGCAGGTACTTTTTCACCGGCCGCGCGTTCAACCGGAATTGACTCGCCGGTGAGGGCGCTTTCGTCGAAGCTCGCGGTGGCGGTGAGCAGGGTACCGTCCGCAGGCAGGCGCCCTCCGGCTGCGACTTCAATCACATCGCCCGGACGCAGCGCGTTAATGGCCACCGTCTGGCGTTCGTTTCCGGTTACTCGTGTGGCGGTTTCGGGCTTAAGCGCCATCAGGGCGCTGACCCCTTTACGCGCCCGGCTTGCCGCCCAGCCTTCAAGACGTTCGCCAATTAAGAACAGCAGCAGCACCATGGCCGCTTCCGCTGTGGCACCAATGAACAGCGCGCCGATAGCTGCCACGCTCATCAGCGTTTCGATGGCGAACCAGCTGCCGCTTTTCATCAGCCGCAGCGCCTGACGGGCAATGGGATACAACCCGACAAGCGTGGTGGCGATAAACGCCAGATTGCCAAACGGGTGGTTGATCTGCTCCAGACCCCAGCTCAGGGCCATCATCATCACGAGCGCGATAAGGGGCAGATTTTCTCGCAGCGGAGCGGTTTTTTCGGCGGGGGCCGTTTCGCTACGCAGGGAATAACCGGCCTGGCTGACCGCGGACACAACCTGCTCGCTAACGTCACTCTCGGCGCTGACCAGCAGTTTTTCGGTCGCAAAGCGCACCTGCACGTGGCTGACGCCGGGGATCTGTTTTACCGCATTTTCGACTTTGCGGGCGCAGGCCGCGCAATCCATGCCGTCAACCACCCAGCTGTAATGGTTTCCGCTTTCAGGCAGCGGCTGCGCGTTTTGCGTTTCGCATGCCCCGTCACAGCAGCAGTCATCTTTCGCTGGCACCGGGCTGAGCTTAAATGCTGAAAATTGTGGGGCTTTTTTAGGTGTTTCTGGAGTCGACATGGCACTCTCCGGTAATGATAATTTTCTCATTAACCGCAGCATACACTCTGGAGTCGACTCCAGAGTCAAGGCTTATTTAGATATACAGCGAACGCACAATCAGGAAGTGCCCCGCAAAGTAACAGGCGGAGGCAATCGCGTTATCAGCCCGGAAACGACGGCGATAGTGGCTGCCCAGCCAGACGATATTGCCGATTAACAGCAGCGCCGCGCCAAAGAAAGCGGACATCGCCTGTGAGGTTGGGCGGAAGAACCACAGTTCACCGGCCAGCCACACCATCACCAGCGTCATGGCAATAAACGTGCAGACGGGCAGACGCATCTCTTCCAGGCGTGACCAGATCACCGCGATCAGCAGCGCGCCGATCACCAGCAGCACCAGCGGGAGCGGCCAGAAGAAGGATAGCGTCATCTGGCTGGCAAAGTAGATGGTGTAAAGCAGATGCGACAGGAAGAACGCCCCCACGGCATACAGCAGACGCTGACGCGGCAACAGGGTTAAGGCATCGCCAATCAGGGAAGCACACAGCCCGGCGAGGACCAGGTAGCTGATGGCGTTAAACATCGGCGCTTGCCAGGCAAGCAGCAGGAGCAGCAACAGCGTGACGGGTTTAAACAACCAGCGCTGCCAGGCCGGACCGCGGTATGACGCATCGACATAAAGCCATGCGGAAAAACAGACAGCGATAAATGACCAAAGCATATTAACTCCCTGTATCTGTTAAGGCTGAATAATCAGTTTCATCTTCAGTGTAGTGATGCGGGCAGGCGTTTGGCAATGCCGGGGGAGTCAGGGTATCCTGAATTCCGCATAATCTTATGGGATTGTTGAATGAGCAAGATGCCGCTGTTTTTCATTATCGTGGTGGCGATTATCGTCATTGCCGCCTCGTTCCGTTTTGTGCAGCAGCGCCGCGAGAAAGCGGATAACGACGCCGCGCCGTTGATGCAAAAGCGCGTGGTGGTGAGCAATAAACGCGAAAAACCCCTTAATGACCGGCGCTCGCGCCAGCAACAGGTTACCCCTGCGGGAACGACCATGCGCTATGAAGCGAGCTTTAAGCCGGAAACGGGCGGCCTGGAGATGACCTTCCGCCTGGAGGCGCAGCAGTACCATCAACTGACGGTAGGTGAGAAAGGGATGCTGAGTTACAAAGGGTCGCGGTTTGAGGGGTTCAGGGCTGAATAATACGGTCCCCTCTCCCAGTGGGAGAGGGTTAGGGTGAGGGCATCAGACCGCACCTTACTTCTTCACCTGCGCCTTAAACTTCTTCATCCACACCAGCAGTTCAAACACGCCGAAAATAAACACGCGCAGCTGCTGCCAGCCGGTCATCTGCGGGCCGTCTTTTGGCAGGCCATTTTTCAGCATCACCATCTGCAGGGCATGCATGAAGGTGGTAAAGATAAACGCCACGTTCACAAAGATATTCATCGGGCGCGGGAACGGATGCACCAGATTGAGCAGTAAAAACGCCCAGACGCACAGCATCAGCAAACGTCCCAGATTAATCAGTACTGGCATTGGATTCTCCTTGTGCCTGACGATGATACAGACGATAAGCGACCTGACCCGCCACTTTTTCGCGGTGTAAATCCCAGTGAACCGGCACTGGCGGTAGCCCGTTTTCCACTTCGCTTTCAACGTAAATCAGCGCGTCATCCGCCAGCCAACCGTTGCTTTCCAGCAGGGATAACGTCTCTTCCAGCAGCCCCTTACGGAACGGCGGATCGACAAACACCACGTTGTGCGGCGTGCCTGGCTGTGCGAGGAAACTGAGCGTATTGGTGTTCACCACTTTGGCGTTGGTGGCTTTCAGCGTCGCCAGATTTTGCTGCAGCGTCTGCGCGACGCCGCGCTCCATCTCCAGCAGCGTGGCGCTGGCGGCGTAGCGCGAGAGGGCTTCCAGCCCTAATGCGCCGCTGCCCGCAAAGCAGTCGAGGCAGTGGGCGTCTACCATTGACGGGGCCAGCCAGTTAAACAGCGTTTCACGCACGCGGTCGGTGGTTGGGCGTAAACCGGGGCTGTCCGGCACCGGGAGTTTCCGGCCTCGCCACTGGCCACCGATAATACGAATTTGACCGGCTGGGGCGCGGTTGGGTTTCTTCATCTCAGGAAAGCTCTGTTAACAATTGGCCTGCGATTGCGGGCGGTGATGTCAATTAAGTAAAGTGTTAGACTATTTCATCATTTTTTTAGCTTCCATGTATATAGCGCCGCGAGGAGTGTAGTCGCAGATGGCAAAACAAAAAAAACGTGGCTTCTTTTCCTGGCTGGGTTTCGGTGAAAAAGAGCAAGAAACAGAACAGAAAACCGAAGAACAACAAGCCGTTGAAGAGCAGTCTCAGCCTGAAACGCCTGTAGAAACCGCCGCGGTTGTCGAAGCGGAAGAGCATGCGCACAGCAAAGAAGAGACTGAAGCCTTTGCTGAAGAGGTGGTTGAGGTCACCGAACAGGTTCAGGAGAGCGAAAAGCCAGAACCTGTTGTTGAAGCGGTTACTGAAGCGCCGCAGGCCGTTATCGAACATGAAGAGTTGCCGCTGCCGGAAGAGGTAAAAGCGGAGGACGTTTCCCCTGAAGAGTGGCAGGCCGAAGCGGAAACCGTGGAAATTGTCGACGCGGTGGAAGAAGAAGCGGCACATGAGCCGGCGCTGACCGACGAAGAGCTGGAAGCCCAGGCGCTGGCCGCTCAGGCGGCTGAAGAAGCGGTTATCGTCGTGCCGGTGGAAGAGCAGGCCGAAGAGGAGATCGTTCAGGAGCAGGAAAAACCGACCAAAGAAGGTTTCTTTGCCCGCCTGAAACGCAGCCTGTTAAAAACCAAAGAAAATTTAGGTTCCGGATTTATCAGTCTGTTCCGCGGCAAAAAGATCGACGACGATCTGTTTGAAGAGCTGGAAGAGCAGTTGCTGATTGCGGACGTTGGGGTGGAAACCACCCGTAAGATCATCGCCAACCTGACCGAAGGGGCGAGCCGCAAACAGCTGCGCGACGCCGAAGCGCTGTACGGCCTGCTGAAAGACGAGATGGGTGAAATTCTCGCAAAAGTTGACGAACCGCTTAATATTGAAGGCAAAACGCCATTTGTTATTCTGATGGTTGGCGTTAACGGTGTCGGGAAGACCACCACCATCGGCAAACTGGCGCGTCAGTTCGAGCAGCAGGGTAAAACGGTGATGCTGGCGGCGGGTGATACCTTCCGCGCGGCGGCGGTTGAACAGCTGCAGGTGTGGGGCCAGCGCAACAACATTCCGGTGATTGCGCAGCACACCGGTGCGGATTCCGCGTCCGTGATCTTTGACGCCATCCAGGCGGCGAAGTCGCGAAATGTGGATGTCCTGATTGCCGATACCGCAGGGCGTTTGCAGAACAAATCGCACCTGATGGAAGAGTTGAAGAAAATCGTCCGCGTCATGAAGAAGCTGGACGAAGACGCACCGCATGAAATTATGCTGACCATCGATGCCAGCACCGGACAGAACGCCGTCAGCCAGGCGAAGCTGTTCCATGAAGCGGTAGGACTGACCGGGATCACGCTGACCAAACTGGACGGCACCGCGAAAGGCGGGGTGATCTTCTCCGTGGCCGATCAGTTCGGCATTCCTATTCGTTACATCGGTGTGGGCGAGCGTATTGAGGATTTGCGTCCGTTTAAGGCGGACGACTTTATTGAGGCATTATTTGCCCGAGAGGACTAACAATGATTCGCTTTGAACACGTCAGCAAGGCCTATCTCGGTGGGAGACAAGCGCTGCAGGGGGTGACCTTCCACCTGCAGCCAGGCGAGATGGCATTCCTGACCGGCCATTCCGGCGCGGGGAAAAGTACCCTGCTCAAGCTTATCTGTGGGATTGAACGGCCAAGCGCCGGGAAAATCTGGTTCAGCGGCCATGAGATTAGCCGTCTTAAGAACCGCGAAGTGCCGTTCCTGCGTCGCCAGATCGGGATGATTTTCCAGGATCACCACCTGCTGATGGATCGCACCGTTTTCGATAACGTGGCGATCCCGCTGATTATTGCCGGTGCCAGCTATGATGATATCCGCCGTCGCGTCTCTGCGGCGCTGGATAAGGTCGGGCTGCTGGACAAAGCGAAGAACTTCCCGATCCAGCTCTCCGGCGGTGAACAGCAGCGTGTGGGCATTGCCCGTGCGGTGGTGAACAAGCCTGCGGTATTGCTGGCGGATGAACCGACCGGTAACCTGGACGACGCCCTTTCTGAAGGGATTTTGCGTCTGTTTGAGGAATTCAACCGCGTTGGGGTGACGGTATTGATGGCGACGCACGACATCGGGCTCATTTCCCGCCGTTCGTACCGCATGCTGACCCTGAGCGACGGGCATTTGCACGGAGGCCACGGTGAACAAGCGTGATGCAATGAACCAGATTCGGCAGTTCGGGAACCGGTTTGACCGTTTCCGTAAGCCGCAGGGTGGCGGTGACGGTAACCGTAATGCGCCGAAGCGGGCGAAAGCCGCGCCGAAGCCAAACTCCCGCAAAACCAACGTGTTCAATGAACAGGTACGCTACGCCTTCCACGGCGCGTTGCAGGATCTGAAAAGTAAACCGCTGGCGACGTTCCTGACGGTGATGGTTATCGCCATTTCGCTGACGCTGCCAAGCGTCTGCTATATGGTCTATAAGAACGTGAATCAGGCGGCGTCGCAGTACTATCCGTCTCCGCAGATCACGGTCTATCTGGACAAAGCGCTCGACGATAACGCCGCGGCGCAGGTGGTGGGGCAAATCCAGGCCGAGAAGGGCGTGGAGAAGGTGAACTACCTTTCCCGCGAAGAAGCGCTGGGTGAGTTCCGTAACTGGTCAGGCTTTGGCGGCGCGCTGGATATGCTCGAAGAGAACCCGCTGCCGGCCGTGGCGGTGGTGATCCCGAAGCTCGACTTCCAGGGAACGGATTCACTTAATACGCTGCGCGACCGCATCTCTACCATTAAAGGCATTGATGAAGTGCGTATGGACGACAGCTGGTTTGCGCGTCTTGCCGCACTGACCGGGCTGGTGGGGCGCGTGTCGGCGATGATTGGCGTGCTGATGGTGGCGGCGGTGTTCCTCGTCATCGGTAACAGCGTGCGCCTGAGCATTTTCGCTCGCCGTGATACCATCAACGTGCAAAAGCTGATTGGTGCGACGGATGGCTTCATCCTGCGTCCGTTCCTTTACGGCGGCGCATTGCTCGGTTTTTCCGGCGCATTTCTTTCACTGATATTGTCAGAAATTTTGGTGATGCGGCTCTCCTCCGCCGTGACCGAGGTGGCGCAGGTCTTCGGAACTAAGTTTGATATCAGTGGCTTAGGGTTCGATGAGTGCCTTCTTCTGCTGCTCGTCTGCTCCATGATTGGCTGGGTGGCAGCATGGCTGGCGACGGTTCAACATTTACGCCACTTTACTCCCGACTAAGAAAAGCGTGATATAATCTTTCCCTGCACCGAGATGTTCGCTCTGCAGGGAAAGCGTCCCTGTTGTCTCTTCCCCTGTTATCATCTCCATGTCACATTTTATGCGTAATTTATTCACCGTTGCACCTGGAACTTGTGGATAAAATCACTGTCTGATAAAAGAGTGAATGCTAATCTCGTTGCTCAAACGCTTTGGCATGGTTGTTGCCTGATGGGGACAACCTGGACCAGAAGAAACATTGAGAGGAATGAATGACCAAAGAAATGCAAACTTTAGCTTTAGCCCCTGTTGGTAACCTGGAATCGTATATCCGGGCTGCGAACACCTGGCCGATGTTAACGGCCGAGGAAGAAAAGGAGCTTGCTGAAAAGCTGCATTACCAGGGCGATCTGGAAGCAGCGAAAAAGCTGATCCTGTCTCACCTGCGCTTTGTTGTTCACATTGCTCGTAATTATGCGGGCTATGGCCTGCCGCAGGCGGACTTGATTCAGGAAGGTAACATCGGCCTGATGAAGGCTGTACGTCGCTTTAACCCGGAAGTGGGTGTACGACTGGTCTCCTTCGCTGTGCACTGGATCAAAGCAGAGATTCACGAATACGTGCTGCGCAACTGGCGTATCGTGAAAGTCGCCACGACAAAAGCGCAACGCAAACTCTTCTTCAACCTGCGTAAAACCAAGCAGCGTCTGGGCTGGTTCAATCAGGATGAAGTAGAAATGGTGGCGCGCGAGCTGGGTGTTTCCAGCAAAGATGTGCGTGAGATGGAATCCCGTATGGCCGCGCAGGACATGACTTTTGACATGTCTTCCGATGACGATGCGTCCGACAGCCAGCCAATGGCGCCGGTACTGTATCTGCAGGATAAGACCTCTAACTTTGCTGACGGCATTGAAGAGGACAACTGGGAAGATCAGGCCGCGAACAAGCTGAGCTATGCGATGGAAGGCCTTGACGAGCGTAGCCAGGATATTATCCGTGCCCGCTGGCTGGACGAAGACAACAAGTCCACGCTGCAGGAGCTGGCCGACCGCTACGGCGTGTCCGCTGAACGTGTGCGTCAGCTTGAAAAAAACGCCATGAAAAAACTTCGCGCCGCGATTGAAGCGTAATTTCCGCGAAGTATGACGAGAGCCCCTGGATGCGAATCCGGGGGTTTTGTTTTTTTAGCGCCCGCTCTGGCGAATTTCTCCCCCCTGGCAAACACTTACTGATGCGCTAAGCAGGCGACTTTTTCAGGGGGACAGGGTGAAAAATAACGAACTGAACGACCGGCGTTTACAGGCGACGCCGCGCGGCATCGGCGTGATGTGTAACTTCTATGCCGAAAAAGCTGAAAACGCCACGGTGTGGGACGTCGAGGGCAACGAGTATATCGACTTCGCCGCCGGAATAGCGGTGCTGAACACCGGGCATCGCCATCCAAAAATCATTTCCGCCATTGAAAAACAACTTCATGCCTTCACCCACACGGCGTACCAGATTGTGCCGTACGAGGGCTATGTGTCGCTTGCCGAGCGAATCAACGCGCGTGTGCCGATTGACGGCCCGGCCAAAACCGCCTTCTTCTCAACGGGGGCAGAAGCCGTCGAAAACGCGGTAAAAATTGCCCGCGCATACACCAGACGCCCAGGCCTGATCGCCTTTGGCGGTGCTTTTCATGGACGCACCTCGATGACCATGGCGCTGACGGGGAAAATTGCCCCTTACAAGCTGGGTTTCGGGCCGTTTCCTGGCTCGGTATATCACGCCCAATACCCCAATGAACTGCACGGTGTCAGTACGGCGGAGGCATTAAAAAGCCTGGAGCGTATCTTCAAAGCGGACATTGCCCCGGACCAGGTCGCGGCCATTATTCTTGAACCGGTTCAGGGTGAGGGCGGTTTCAATATCGCACCGGCGGATTTTATGCAGGCCTTGCGCGCCCTGTGCGATACCCATGGTATTTTGCTGATCGCCGACGAGGTGCAAAGCGGTTTTGCGCGTACCGGAAAACTGTTCTCGATGGAACACCACTGCGTGAAACCGGATCTGGTCACCATGGCGAAAAGCCTGGCGGGTGGCATGCCGCTCTCGGCGGTGTCGGGCCGCGCCGAGGTGATGGACGCGCCTGCGCCTGGCGGACTGGGCGGTACCTATGCCGGTAACCCACTGGCGATCGCCGCCGCACATGCCGTGCTGGACGTGATTGATGAAGACGACCTTTGCACGCGCTCGGCGCACCTGGGTCATCATCTGGTGGAAGTACTGAACAAAGCGAAGGAACACTGTCCGTATATCGCGGATATCCGCGCACAAGGCTCAATGGTGGCGGTGGAGTTTAACGATCCGCAATCCGGGCTGCCGTCACCGGAATTCACCCGTCAGGTTCAGGAGCGAGCCCTGCAGGAAGGCCTTCTGCTTCTGAGTTGCGGCGTGTACGGTAACGTCATCCGTTTCCTCTATCCGCTCACAATCCCTGAAGTGCAGTTCCGTAAAGCGCTGGACATTATTTCTGCGTCGCTGACTCGTTAAAGCCAGAAGCCCGGTGAAATTCCTGCCGGGCTTATCATATATTCATTTCAAATTTGCTATTCCAAAATCATAAAAATGGGGTATGTTTTAGCAGAGTATGCTGAAAAAGCGCGACTGGTATACCTATAACTGAAATAAAGCGCTACACAACAACATCACAACAATCGTAATAACCATAATAATGGGGAATCTCAGGATGAACATGAAGGGTAAAGCGTTACTGGCAGGATGTATCGCGTTGGCATTCAGCACCATGGCGCAGGCCGATATTAAAGTGGCCGTGGTGGGCGCGATGTCCGGTCCGGTAGCACAGTATGGCGACCAGGAATTTACGGGCGCAGAACAGGCGGTTGCCGACATTAATGCGAAGGGCGGTATCAAAGGCGAAAAACTGCAGATCGTAAAATATGATGATGCCTGTGACCCCAAACAAGCGGTTGCCGTGGCGAACAAAGTGGTGAACGACGGCATCAAATACGTTATCGGTCACCTGTGCTCCTCTTCCACCCAGCCTGCGTCTGATATCTACGAAGACGAAGGCATCCTGATGATCACCCCGGCGGCAACGGCACCGGAGCTGACGTCGCGCGGCTATAAGCTGATCCTGCGCACCACCGGTCTGGACTCCGATCAGGGCCCAACGGCCGCCAAATACATTGTCGAAAAAGTGAAGCCGAAGCGTATCGCGATCGTTCATGACAAACAGCAGTACGGTGAAGGTCTGGCGCGCTCCGTGCAGGACAACCTGAAGAAAGCGAATGCTGACGTCGTCTTCTTTGATGGTATCACCGCCGGTGAGAAAGACTTCTCTACCCTGGTGGCGCGTCTGAAGAAAGAGAATATCGACTTCGTTTACTACGGTGGCTACCACCCGGAAATGGGGCAGATCCTGCGTCAGGCTCGTGCAGCGGGTCTGAAAACCCAGTTCATGGGGCCGGAAGGGGTGGCGAACGTTTCCCTGTCTAACATTGCCGGTGAGTCTGCGGAAGGCCTGCTGGTGACCAAGCCGAAGAACTACGACCAGGTCCCTGCGAACAAACCGATTGTAGATGCCATTAAGGCGAAGAAACAGGATCCAAGCGGCGCGTTCGTCTGGACAACCTACGCAGCACTGCAGTCTCTGCAGGCGGGTCTGAACCAGTCAGCCGATCCGGCTGAGATTGCCACCTGGCTGAAAGCGAACTCTGTTGATACCGTGATGGGGCCGCTCTCCTGGGATGAGAAGGGCGATCTGAAGGGCTTCGAGTTCGGCGTGTTTGACTGGCATGCCAACGGTACTGCTACTGACGCAAAATAATGCTGGTGCGGGTTGATACCCCCCTCACCCCGGCCCTCTCCCACAGGGAGAGGGAGAAAACCGGGCAATGCCCTCTCCCTGTGGGAGAGGGTTAGGGTGAGGGCATCAGGCCGCACAAATCTAGCGCTTCTCCCACCCATTTTTCTGCGCCGTAAACCCTAACGCCTGCATAAACGCCGCCATCACGCTACGGTCCTCCACGCCTACGTCGGCCATCCACCAGGAGTTAATGCTCGGGTTTTCACGGATCACTTCTTCAATCAGGTACTGTCCTACGCCGCGACGACGGGTGACGTCACGCACGCGCAGAGAGTCCAGCGCCCCTTCCGTGCCGCTCAGCGTCACGCGCACAGCAGCCAGCAGACGCTCGTTGAAGCGCGCGGCATAAATACGGTGGGTTTCGTCAACGCTCAGCGATGAAGGGGAATATTCCGGCCAGATCTTGCCCAGGTCGATATGATCCTGGTCGCTAAAGGTCACCAGACGAACGATAGTCAGTTTCATTAGCTGCTTGTCCAAATCAAATTGAGTAGAGGCAGTGTACTCAATTTATTCGCTCAGCGGCTTCCTCTTTTTATTCCCCGTTACCAGGTGATTAGTTTTTTGCCAGGACGAAGTGCAGTCTGAAAACACATGGATCGAAAAATAAGCAGAATTTTAACCTGAATGGCAGTGATTTATTCGGCGCTTTGTGCCGTTATTTTATGCTGCAAACTGCACTTTTATTTGTTTATCTCTGCCTGATTTCAGAATATTATCTTTGCTTAATCGCCTGAAAAATAGAGATTTTAGTCTGGTTTTTGATAAAAACCTGCGCTAAACCATTAAAGGCACTGGTAAAAATAGCGTTGTGCATTAAAAGTACAGAATGCTTTTTAACCATAATAAAACAAAATATATACACGACATCACGAATGGGGATTCAGAGATGAAAAGGAACGCGAAGACGTTAATCGCGGGCATGGTTGCATTGTCTCTCTCGCATGCAGCCATGGCGGAAGAGATTAAAGTTGCGGTGGTCGGTGCCATGTCCGGGCCTGTTGCCCAGTGGGGTGACATGGAGTTCAACGGCGCACGTCAGGCAATTAAAGACATCAACGCCAAAGGTGGCATCAAAGGCGACAAGCTGGTGGGCGTGGAATACGACGACGCCTGCGATCCAAAACAGGCCGTCGCGGTGGCGAACAAAATCGTGAACGATGGCATCCAGTATGTGATCGGCCATCTGTGCTCATCGTCCACTCAGCCTGCGTCTGATATCTACGAAGACGAAGGTATTCTGATGATTACCCCTGGTGCCACCAACCCGGAGCTGACCCAGCGCGGCTACCAGCACATTATGCGTACCGCCGGTCTGGACTCCTCCCAGGGGCCAACCGCGGCGAAATATATCCTCGACACCGTTAAGCCAAAGCGCATTGCCATCATTCATGACAAGCAGCAGTACGGCGAAGGTCTGGCGCGCTCCGTGCAGGACGGCCTGAAAAAAGGCGGCGCGAACATCGTCTTCTTCGACGGCATTACCGCCGGTGAGAAAGACTTCTCCGCACTGATCGCCCGTCTGCAAAAAGAGAACATCGACTTCGTCTACTACGGCGGCTACTACCCGGAAATGGGCCAGATGCTGCGCCAGGCGCGCGCCACCGGTCTGAAAACCCAGTTTATGGGGCCAGAGGGCGTGGGCAACGCCTCCCTGTCCAACATCGCAGGGGATTCTGCCGAAGGCATGCTGGTCACCATGCCAAAACGCTATGACCAGGATCCGGCCAACAAGGCTATCGTGGATGCGCTTAAGGCGCAGAAGAAAGATCCGAGTGGTCCATACGTCTGGATCACCTACGCGGCCGTGCAGTCTCTGGCAACGGCAATGGACCGTACCGGCAGCAAAGAGCCGCTGGATCTGGTGAAAGATTTAAAAGCACACGGGGCGAACACCGTGATTGGGCCGCTGAACTGGGATGAGAAAGGCGATCTGAAGGGATTTGAATTTGGTGTCTTTAAGTGGCACGCCGACGGTTCGTCTTCGGCCGCCAAATAATTATCCCGCCGCCCGGACCGCCGGGCGGGTATAAAAAGGTTTGCATATGTCCGAGCAGTTTCTCTATTTCCTGCAGCAGATGTTTAACGGCGTCACGCTGGGAAGCACCTACGCGCTGATTGCCATCGGCTATACGATGGTGTACGGCATTATCGGCATGATCAACTTCGCCCACGGCGAGGTGTACATGATCGGTAGCTACGTCTCCTTTATGATTATCGCCGCCCTGATGATGATGGGTATCGACAGCAGCTGGCTGCTGGTCGCCGCCGGGTTTGTCGGCGCGATTGTGATTGCCAGCGCCTACGGCTGGAGCATCGAGCGGGTGGCCTACCGGCCGGTACGCAGCTCCAAGCGCCTGATTGCCCTGATCTCCGCGATTGGGATGTCTATCTTCCTGCAAAACTACGTCAGCCTGACCGAAGGCTCGCGCGATGTGGCGCTGCCAAGCCTGTTCAACGGCCAGTGGATTGTCGGCGCCAGCGAAAACTTCTCTGCCTCTATCACCACCATGCAACTGGTGATCTGGGTGGTGACCTTTATTGCGATGCTCGCTCTGACGCTCTTCATCCGCTACTCCCGCATGGGACGCGCCTGCCGCGCCTGCGCGGAAGATTTGAAGATGGCGAGCCTGCTCGGCATCAACACTGACCGCGTGATTGCGCTCACTTTTGTGATCGGCGCGGCGATGGCGGCCGTCGCAGGCGTCCTGCTCGGCCAGTTCTACGGCGTAATTAACCCGTACATCGGTTTTATGGCCGGGATGAAAGCCTTTACCGCGGCGGTACTGGGCGGTATCGGCAGTATTCCAGGCGCGATGATTGGCGGCCTGATTCTGGGCGTGGCAGAAGCGCTCTCCTCAGCGTATCTGAGTACCGAGTATAAAGACGTGGTGTCGTTTGCCCTGCTGATTCTGGTTCTGCTGGTGATGCCTACCGGTATTCTGGGTCGTCCGGAGGTAGAGAAAGTATGAAACCGATGCATTTTGCAATGGCGCTGCTCTCTGCCGCCATGTTCTTCGTGCTGGCGGGCGTCTTTATGGGCGTTCAGTTAGAGCTGAACGGCACAAAGCTTGTGGTGGACACCGCCGCAGACATTCGCTGGCAGTGGGTCTTTATCGGCACCGCCGTGGTGTTCCTGTTCCAGCTGCTGCGTCCGCTGTTCCAGAAAACGCTGAAAGGCGTCTCAGGACCGAAGTTTGTCCTGCCGGCTATCGACGGCTCCACCGTTAAGCAGAAGCTGTTCCTCGTGGCGCTGCTGGTGGCTGCGGTGGCGTGGCCGTTCGTGGTCTCGCGCGGCACGGTAGATATCGCCACCCTGACCATGATCTACGTTATTCTGGGTCTGGGCCTGAACGTGGTGGTGGGGCTCTCTGGCCTGCTGGTACTGGGCTACGGCGGTTTCTACGCCATTGGCGCGTATACCTTTGCGCTACTGAACCACTATTACGGTCTCGGCTTCTGGACGTGCCTGCCGCTGGCGGGGCTGGTTTCTGCCGCGGCAGGTTTCCTGCTTGGCTTCCCGGTGCTGCGCCTGCGCGGTGACTACCTGGCGATTGTGACCTTAGGCTTCGGCGAAATCGTCCGTATCCTGCTGCTCAACAATACCGAGGTGACCGGCGGCCCGAACGGGATTAGCCAGATCCCGAAACCAACCTTCTTTGGTCTGGAGTTCAGCCGTACCGCCCGTGAAGGCGGCTGGGATACCTTCAGCAACTTCTTCGGCGTGAAGTATGATCCGTCCGATCGCGTGATTTGGCTCTATCTGGTGGCGCTGCTGCTGGTGGTCATCACGCTGTTCGTGATTAACCGCCTGCTGCGTATGCCGCTGGGCCGCGCGTGGGAAGCGCTGCGTGAAGATGAAATCGCCTGCCGCTCCCTGGGCCTCAACCCGACCCGCATTAAGCTGACTGCGTTCACCATCAGCGCCGCGTTCGCCGGTTTTGCCGGCACGCTGTTTGCCGCGCGTCAGGGCTTTGTCAGCCCGGAATCGTTCACCTTTGCCGAATCCGCCTTTGTGCTGGCGATTGTGGTGCTCGGCGGGATGGGGTCGCAGTTTGCCGTTATCCTCGCCGCCATTCTGCTGGTGGTTTCACGCGAGCTGATGCGTGACTTTAACGAATACAGCATGCTGATGCTGGGTGGTTTGATGGTGCTGATGATGATCTGGCGTCCGCAGGGTCTGCTGCCGATGACCCGTCCACAGCTGAAGCTGAAGAACGGGCAAGCAAAAGGAGAGCAGGCATGAGTCAGCCATTATTATCCGTTAACGGTCTGATGATGCGTTTTGGCGGCCTGCTGGCGGTCAACAATGTGAATCTGGATCTGCACAAGAAAGAGATCGTCTCCCTGATTGGCCCGAACGGTGCGGGAAAAACCACGGTGTTTAACTGCCTGACCGGTTTCTACAAGCCGACGGGCGGCACCATCATGCTGCGCGACCAGCATCTGGAAGGGCTGCCGGGCCAGCAGATTGCCCGCATGGGCGTGGTGCGTACTTTCCAGCACGTGCGTCTGTTCCGCGAGATGACGGTGATTGAGAACCTGCTGGTGGCACAGCATCAGCAGCTGAAAACCGGTCTGTTCTCCGGCCTGCTGAAGACGCCAGCCTTTCGCCGGGCGCAGAGCGAAGCGCTGGATCGTGCGGCAACATGGCTTGACCGTATCGGTCTGCTGCCGCATGCCAACCGCCAGGCAAGTAACCTTGCGTACGGTGATCAGCGTCGCCTTGAGATTGTGCGCTGCATGGTAACGCAGCCGGAAATCCTGATGCTTGATGAACCCGCTGCGGGCCTCAACCCGAAAGAGACCAAAGAGCTGGACGAGCTGATTGCTGAGCTTCGCGATCATCACGACACCACTATCCTGCTGATTGAGCACGATATGAAGCTGGTAATGGGGATCTCTGACCGTATCTACGTGGTGAACCAGGGGACGCCGCTGGCAAACGGCACGCCGGATGAGATCCGCAACAACCCGGACGTGATCCGCGCATACCTGGGTGAGGCATAAGATGGAAAAAGCGATGTTAACGTTCGACAAGGTCAACGCGCACTACGGCAAGATCCAGGCGCTGCACGACGTCAGCCTGCATATCAATCAGGGCGAAATCGTCACCCTGATTGGGGCTAACGGCGCGGGCAAAACCACGCTGCTTGGTACCCTGTGCGGCGACCCGCGCGCCACCAGCGGGCGGATTGTGTTTGATGGCAAAGACATCACCGACTGGCAGACCGCCAGAATCATGCGTGAAGCGGTGGCGATAGTCCCTGAAGGGCGTCGCGTCTTCTCGCGCATGACGGTGGAAGAGAACCTGGCGATGGGCGGCTTCTTCGCTGATCGCGACCAGTATCAGTCCCGTATCAAGTGGGTGTACGAACTCTTCCCGCGCCTGTGGGAGCGTCGTATTCAGCGTGCGGGGACCATGTCCGGCGGTGAGCAGCAGATGCTGGCGATCGGCCGCGCCCTGATGAGCCAGCCGCGCCTGCTGCTGCTGGATGAACCGTCGCTGGGTCTTGCGCCAATTATCATTCAGCAGATCTTCGACACCATTGAACAGCTGCGTAAAGAGGGGATGACCATCTTCCTCGTCGAGCAGAACGCCAACCAGGCGCTGAAGCTTGCCGACCGCGGTTACGTGCTGGAGAACGGCCACGTGGTGCTTGAGGATACCGGCGATGCGCTGCTGGCCAATGAAGCGGTGCGGAGTGCGTATTTAGGTGGCTGAGCCGTCTGTATTGCCCGGTGGCGCTTACGCTTACCGGGCCTACGGGATCGAGTAGGCCGGGTAAGGCGAAGCCGCCACCCGGCTTTTTCACATAAACCCCTTCACACAACCATCATCCCGCTGACCTTTTGTTGTCACTTATCTGTAAGCAAACAGTTATTTTTCTGTCATTCGAGCATGTCATGTTACCTCGCGAGCATAAAACGCGTGATATCGCGCATCCGGCACAATAAGAGAGATGACAATGACATCGTTACGACACACAGCTTTGGGTCTGGCACTGGGTCTGGCTTTTGCGACGAACGCAATGGCTGTGACGACCATTCCGTTCTGGCATTCCATGGAAGGGGAGTTGGGTAAAGAGGTTGACTCCCTGGCGCAGCGTTTCAACGACTCCCATCCGGATTACAAAATTGTGCCGGTGTACAAAGGTAACTACGAGCAGAGCCTGAGCGCGGGCATTGCCGCCTTCCGTACCGGTAATGCGCCTGCCATTTTGCAGGTGTACGAAGTAGGCACCGCGACCATGATGGCCTCCAAAGCCATCAAACCGGTCTACGAAGTGTTCAAAGAGGCGGGGATCAACTTCGACGAATCCCAGTTTGTGCCGACCGTAGCGGGTTACTACACCGATTCTAAAACCGGCCATCTGCTGTCTCAGCCGTTTAACAGCTCGACGCCGGTGCTGTACTACAACAAAGACGCCTTTAAGAAAGCCGGTTTAGACCCGGAGCAGCCGCCAAAAACCTGGCAGGATCTGGCGGAGTACACCGCGAAGCTGAAAGCGGCGGGGATGAAGTGCGGCTACGCCAGCGGCTGGCAGGGCTGGATCCAGATTGAAAACTTCAGCGCCTGGCACGGCTTGCCGGTAGCCACCAAAAACAACGGTTTCGATGGCACCGACGCGGTACTGGAGTTCAACAAGCCAGAGCAGGTGAAGCACATCGCGCTGCTGGAAGAGTTGAACAAGAAGGGTGATTTCAGCTACTTCGGACGTAAAGACGAATCCACCGAGAAGTTCTACAACGGTGACTGCGCCATTACCACCGCCTCGTCCGGCTCGCTGGCGGATATTCGTCACTACGCCAAATTCAACTATGGCGTGGGCATGATGCCGTACGACGCAGACGTGAAAGGCGCGCCGCAGAACGCCATCATCGGCGGAGCAAGCCTGTGGGTGATGCAGGGTAAAGACGCCGGCACCTACAAAGGAGTGGCCGAGTTCCTCGACTTCCTGGCGAAACCTGAAAACGCGGCCGAATGGCACCAGAAAACCGGCTACCTGCCGATCACCAAAGCTGCCTATGACCTGACCCGCGAGCAGGGCTTCTACAGCAAGAATCCGGGTGCGGATATCGCGACGCGTCAGATGCTGAACAAGCCGCCGTTGCCGTTCACCAAAGGCCTGCGTCTGGGCAACATGCCGCAGATCCGCACCATTGTCGACGAAGAGCTGGAAAGCGTCTGGACCGGCAAGAAAACGCCACAGCAGGCGCTGGATTCAGCGGTAGAGCGCGGGAATCAGCTGCTGCGCCGCTTTGAGCAGTCCACCAAATCGTAAAAAAATGCCCGGTGGCGCTGCGCTTACCGGGCCTACGACGTGCCATATGTAGGCCGGGTAAGGCGTAGCCGCCACCCGGCACTGTTCAGGAACCAAATCTCAATGTCATCATCCCGTCCGGTGTTTCGTTCCCGCTGGCTGGCGTATCTGCTGGTCGCGCCTCAGCTGGTCATCACCGTTATCTTCTTTATCTGGCCTGCGGGCGAAGCGCTCTGGTACTCGGTGCAAAGCGTTGATCCGTTTGGGCTTTCCAGCCAGTTTGTTGGCCTGGACAACTTCACCGCGCTGTTCCACGACAGCTACTACCTGGATTCTTTCTGGACGACGATCAAATTCAGCGCGCTGGTCACCGTGAGCGGCCTTGTTGCCTCGCTGTTCTTCGCCGCGCTGGTGGATTATGTGGTGCGTGGCAGCCGTCTGTATCAGACCCTGATGCTGCTGCCCTACGCCGTGGCACCAGCGGTCGCCGCCGTGCTGTGGATCTTCCTGTTTAACCCCGGACGCGGGTTAATTACCCATTTTCTGGCGGAATTCGGATACGACTGGAACCACGCCCAGAATAGCGGCCAGGCGATGTTCCTGGTGGTGTTCGCCTCGGTGTGGAAGCAGATCAGCTACAACTTCATGTTCTTCTTTGCCGCGCTACAGTCCATTCCGCGTTCGCTGGTGGAAGCCGCCGCCATTGACGGCGCAGGCCCGATCCGCCGCTTCTTCAGGCTGTCGCTGCCGCTGATTGCCCCGGTGAGTTTCTTCCTGCTGGTGGTGAATCTGGTGTATGCCTTTTTCGACACCTTCCCGGTCATCGACGCGGCCACCGCCGGTGGCCCGGTGCAGGCCACGACGACGCTGATTTATAAAATCTACCGCGAAGGGTTTGCCGGGCTGGATCTCTCGGCCTCCGCCGCGCAGTCGGTGGTGCTGATGTTCCTCGTCATCATCCTCACGGTGGTGCAGTTCCGCTATGTCGAAAGTAAGGTGCGCTACCAATGATTGAGAACCGTCGCGGGCTGACGATTTTCAGCCATACCATGCTGATTTTAGGGATTATCGTCATCCTGTTCCCGCTGTACGTGGCGTTTGTCGCCGCCACGCTGGACACCAAAGCGGTGTTCGACACGCCGATGACGCTGATCCCAGGCACGCATCTTTTCGAGAACATGAAAACCATCTGGACCCAGGGCGTGGGGGCCAACAGCGCGCCGTTCTGGCTGATGATGCTCAACAGCTTCATCATGGCGTTCGGCATTACGGTGGGCAAAATCACGGTGTCGATGCTCTCGGCCTTCGCCATCGTCTGGTTCCGCTTTCCGCTGCGTAACCTCTTCTTCTGGATGATTTTTATCACCCTGATGCTGCCGGTGGAGGTACGTATCTTCCCGACGGTGGAAGTGATCGCCAACCTGAAGATGCTCGACAGCTACGCGGGCTTAACCCTGCCGCTGATGGCATCTGCGACCGCCACCTTCCTGTTCCGCCAGTTCTTTATGACGCTGCCGGACGAGCTGATTGAAGCCGCGCGCATTGACGGCGCCTCACCGATGCACTTTTTCCGCGACATCGTGCTGCCGCTGTCGAAAACCAACCTCGCGGCGCTGTTTGTGATCACCTTTATCTACGGCTGGAACCAGTACCTGTGGCCGCTGCTGATTATTCAGGACGTCAACCTCGGCACCGCCGTGGCGGGCATCAAGGGCATGATCGCCACCGGCGAAGGCACCACCCTCTGGAACCAGGTGATGGCGGCGATGCTGCTCACCCTTATCCCCCCGGTCGTTATCGTTTTAGCCATGCAGCGTGCGTTTGTGCGTGGTTTAGTGGACAGTGAGAAATAAGATGGCAGGTTTAAAACTTCAGGCAGTGACCAAAAGCTGGGATGGCAAAACCCAGGTGATTCAGCCGCTCACCCTCGACGTGGCGGACGGGGAGTTCATCGTGATGGTCGGCCCGTCCGGTTGCGGCAAATCCACGCTGCTGCGCATGGTGGCCGGGCTTGAGCGCGTCTCCTCCGGCGATATCTGGATTGACCGCCAGCGCGTGACCGAGATGGAGCCCAAAGATCGCGGCATCGCGATGGTGTTCCAGAACTACGCCCTCTATCCGCACATGAGCGTGGAAGAGAATATGGCCTGGGGGCTGAAAATCCGCGGCATGGGCAAGGGGCATATCGAGGAGCGGGTGAAAGAGGCGGCGCGCATTCTGGAGCTGGATGGCCTGCTTAAGCGCCGTCCGCGCGAGCTCTCCGGCGGCCAGCGCCAGCGCGTGGCGATGGGGCGTGCCATCGTGCGCGATCCGGCGGTGTTCCTGTTCGATGAACCGCTCTCTAACCTCGACGCCAAGCTGCGCGTGCAGATGCGTCTGGAACTGCAGCAACTGCATCGCCGTCTTAAAACCACCTCCCTGTACGTGACGCACGATCAGGTCGAAGCCATGACCCTTGCCCAGCGGGTGATGGTGATGAACAAAGGCGTTGCCGAGCAGATTGGCACGCCGGTGGAGGTGTACGAAAAACCGGCCAGCCGCTTTGTGGCGAGCTTTATCGGCAGCCCGGCAATGAACCTGCTGGAAGGGCGGATCAGCAGCGCGGGCACCCACTTTGAGCTGGAAAGCGGGATGGCATTGCCCATCAACTGGTACTATCGTGGCTACGCCGGGCGTAAGATGACGCTCGGTATTCGCCCGGAGCATATTGGTTTAACCTCTCAGGCGGACGGCGGCGTGCCGTTGGTGATGGACACGCTGGAGATGTTGGGTGCAGATAACCTGGCGCATGGACGCTGGGGCAAGCAAAAAATGGTGGTGCGTCTGCCGCATCAGGAACGCCCGAAAGCAGGCAGCACGCTGTGGCTGCATCTGCCGGAAAATCACCTGCACTTATTTGACGGTGAAACAGGACAACGAGTATGAGCAACTGGCCTTATCCCCACATCGTCGCCCACCGCGGCGGCGGTAAACTGGCGCCGGAAAATACCCTGGCGGCAATTGATGTTGGTGCACGCTACGGCCACACGATGATTGAGTTCGACGCCAAGCTGTCGAAAGACGGCGAAATTTTCCTGCTGCATGATGACAATCTCGAACGCACCAGCAACGGCTGGGGCGTGGCGGGGGAACTGCCGTGGCGCGATCTGCTGAAGGTGGATGCCGGAAGCTGGTTCAGCGGCGAGTACAAAGGCGAACCGTTGCCGCTGCTGGCGGAAGTGGCCGACCGTTGTCGTCAACACGGGATGATGGCCAACATCGAAATCAAACCGACGACCGGTACCGGGCCGCTCACGGGCAACGTGATTGCGCTGGCCGCACGCGAGCTGTGGGAAGGCATGACGCCACCGCTGCTGTCGTCATTTGAAATTGATGCCCTTGAAGCGGCACAGGCTGCGGTGCCGGAGCTGCCGCGCGGGCTGCTGCTGGACGAGTGGCGCGAGGACTGGCGTGAGCTGACCACCCGCTTAGCGTGCGTGTCGATCCATCTCAATCATAAGCTGCTGGATGAGGCGAGGGTTAAGATGCTGAAAGCGGCAGGGCTGCATATTCTGGTGTATACCGTCAACAAACCCCAGCGTGCGGCTGAGCTGCTGCGCTGGGGTGTGGACAGCATCTGTACCGATGCGATTGACCTGATCGGCCCGGACTTTAGTTCTGCGGATTAAGCATACTGCCATTCGACTGCGACGGCAGCATATGCTGCTGTCCGCTGCCTGACGAACTCATCCCTCCCAGCATCCCGCCGTTTTTATTCGGCAGCGGTTGCTCGCGCATTTGTCCCTGCTGCACGCGCTGGGTGTTAGTGTTCATCTGATTTTGCAGGCTCTGCTGCTGCATTCGGGTCTGCGTGTTCAACTGCTGGTTCAGCATCCCTTTTTGCTGTTGCTGCTGACTCATCATCTCCGTCTGCATACGCTGCTGGCTCGGAATGACATAGCCCGGCTGGTTAGGGTTATTCATCGTATTGAGTGGCTGTGCAAGTGCGGCAAACGGGAGCAACGCCGTAAGGATCAGGAAGCGTTTCATGATCTTCTCCTTCTTTGAGGTTTCTCTTAAGTTTACCCCGAATTCACCATGACGATGATTTTTTAGGAGTTGTGAACCAGGCTTAAGCGGGGAATATGGCTCCCTTCACCTGGAGAACAATAATGATGAAACCAACCCTTTTGCGCTGGGTCGCCATCGCTGCGCTGATGGCAGGCGTTACATTTAGCGTGGCGGCTAACCCGCCTGCGGCTCCTCCGGTCTCTTATGGCGTGGAGGAAGATGTGTTTCATCCCGTGCGGGCCACGCACGGGATGGTGGCCTCGGTGGATGCGCTGGCAACGAAAGTGGGCGTCGATATTCTCAAACAGGGCGGTAATGCGGTGGATGCCGCGGTGGCGGTCGGCTATGCGCTGGCGGTAACACACCCGCAGGCGGGGAATCTGGGCGGCGGCGGCTTTATGATGCTGCGCACCAAAGACGGGAAGACGACGGCTATCGACTTCCGCGAAATGGCGCCTGCTCAGGCCTCCCGCGATATGTTCCTTGACGATCAGGGCAACCCGGACAGTAAAAAATCGCTGACCTCGCACCTTGCGTCCGGCACGCCGGGCACCGTCGCAGGCTTCTCGCTGGCGCTGGAAAAATACGGCACGATGCCGCTGAACAAAGTGGTCCAGCCTGCCATTAAGCTGGCGCGCGACGGCTTTGTGGTGAACGACGCCCTGGCCGATGACCTTAAAACCTACGGCAGCGAAGTCATTCCGAACCATGAAAACAGTAAGGCGATCTTCTGGAAAGACGGAGAGCCGCTGAATAAGGGCGATAAGCTGGTGCAGAAGAACCTTGCCAAAAGCCTGGAGCTGATTGCGGAGCATGGCCCGGACGCCTTCTACAAAGGGGCGATTGCCGACCAGATTGCCGAAGAGATGCAAAAGAACGGCGGGCTCATCACCAAAGCGGATCTGGCGGAGTATAAGGCGGTGGAGCGCGAGCCAATTAGCGGCACCTACCGTGGCTATGAGGTCTTCTCCATGCCGCCGCCGTCCTCCGGCGGGATCCACATCGTGCAGATCCTCAATATTCTGGAAAACTTCGATATGCACAAGTTTGGCTTCGGCAGTGCCGATGCCATGCAGGTGATGGCCGAGGCGGAAAAACGCGCCTATGCCGACCGCTCGGAATACCTTGGCGACCCGGACTTTGTGAAGGTGCCGTGGCAGGCGCTGACCAACAAAGCGTATGCCAAATCCATTGCCGATCAGATCGACATCAATAAGGCTAAGCCGTCGAGCGAGATCCGCCCCGGCAAGCTGGCACCGTATGAAAGTAACCAGACCACCCACTTCTCGGTGGTGGATAAAGACGGTAACGCGGTGGCGGTGACCTATACGCTCAATACCACCTTTGGAACCGGTATTGTGGCGGGCAACAGCGGCATTCTGCTGAACAACGAGATGGATGACTTCTCTGCCAAACCGGGCGTACCGAACGTCTACGGGCTGGTCGGTGGGGATGCCAACGCGGTGGGGCCGAAGAAACGTCCGCTGTCGTCGATGTCACCAACCATTGTGGTGAAAGACGGCAAAACCTGGCTGGTAACCGGCAGCCCGGGCGGCAGCCGAATTATCACCACCGTGCTGCAGATGGTGGTGAACAGTATCGACTTTGGTATGAACGTGGCGGAGGCGACCAACGCCCCACGCTTTCATCACCAGTGGCTGCCGGATGAACTGCGCGTCGAGAAGGGCTTTAGCCCGGACACCCTCAAACTGCTGGAGCAGCGCGGACAGAAGGTAGCGGTGAAAGAGGCGATGGGCAGCACCCAGAGCATTATGGTGGGGCCGGACGGGGCGCTGTTTGGCGCGTCAGACCCGCGGTCGGTGGATGATTTAACGGCGGGGTATTAATCTGTTGTGTAATTCCCTCTCCCGGTGGGAGAGGGTTAGGGTGAGGGCAACAAACTACTTCATTCGCGCCATATAATACGCATCCACATACTCGCCGTTGCGCAGGGCATAACGCTTGCCTGTGCCTTCAATCTCAAATCCGTGTTTTTTGTACACCGCAATCGCCGGCTCGTTATCGACAAACACCGTCAGCTCAATGCGGTCAACGCGCAGCCAGTTATCGCACATATCAATCATGGTGCGCATCAGTGCGCTGGCAACGCCCCGGTTTTGCCACTGCGCGCCTACACAGATCCCAAAATCAGCCACATGGCTGCGGCGCGGGCGTTGCGCAACGGCGATGCACAGGTGTCCGGCAACGGTGCCGTCGATACATGCGACCAGCTGTTTAATGCCCGGCTGGTCGGATAGCCGCTCTTGCCACATCTGCTCGGAGGGATGAGGAACCTGTAGCGTGTTGTGGTACACCTCCGGCTGGGCGTGGATCTGACGAATGGCGTCATAATCTTTCGGTTCCGCATGGCGTATCACTATCTCACTCATTCCTTATTCCTCAGTCAGTTAAACATCCTTTCCAACATCAGTGACTTTGAAATTTGAGTCAACCGCTATTTTTTGCAAAAAGTATTGGACAAGTGCGAATGAGAATGATTATTATTGCTCTGCATTCAGGAAGACCACTACGGGAACCTGAAAGCACGACATTGCTCACATTGCTTCCAGTATTACTTTAGCCAGCTTTTAGCTGGCTTTTTTTTGCCCGTTTTCACCCTCTCCCCGTGGGAGAGTGCTGGGGTGAGGGCAAAACATGCGCTATGGTAAAACCCAGTAACCTTCCAAAAGGACTGAGCTATGACCTTACATTGCGCATTTATTGGATTTGGTAAAAGTACGACCCGCTATCATCTTCCGTATGTTCTCAACCGTAAAGACAGCTGGCATGTGGCGCATATCTACCGCCGCAGCGCGAAGCCGGAAGAGCAGTCTCCGCAGTATTCCCATATTCATTTCACCAGCGATCTCAATGAAGTCCTGGGCGACCCGCAGGTTAAACTGGTCATCGTCTGTACCCATGCCGACAGCCATTTCGACTATGCGAAACGCGCGCTCGAGGCGGGTAAAAACGTGCTGGTAGAAAAACCCTTCACCCCGACCATCGCTGAAGCGAAAACCCTCTTCGCACTGGCGAAAAGCAAAGGGCTGACCGTCACGCCGTATCAGAACCGTCGCTTCGACAGCTGCTTCCTGACGGCGAAAAAGGCGATTGAGAGCGGCAAGCTTGGCGACATCGTCGAAATGGAAAGCCATTTTGACTATTACCGCCCGGTGGCGGAGACCAAACCCGGCCTGCCGCAGGACGGTTCCTTCTACGGTCTTGGCGTCCATACCATGGACCAAATCATCTCCCTGTTTGGCCGCCCGGACCACGTGGCGTATGACATTCGCAGCCTGCGTAATAAAGCCAACCCGGACGATACTTTTGAAGCGCAGCTGTTCTACGGCGACCTGAAAGCCATCGTTAAAACCAGCCATCTGGTGAAAATCGACTACCCGAAATTTATCGTTCACGGCACGAAAGGTTCGTTTATCAAGTACGGTATCGATCAGCAGGAGACCAGCCTGAAGGCCAATATCATGCCGGGTGAACCGGGCTTTGCGGCGGATGATTCGGTTGGCGTACTGGAGTATGTGAACGCAGAAGGTGTGACGGTCAGAGAAGAGCTGACGCCTGAAACCGGCGACTATGGTCGCGTCTACGACGCGCTGCATGCAACCCTGACCCGCGGCGTGGCGAATTACGTCAAGGAATCTGACGTTCTGACCAACCTCGAAATCCTCGAACGGGCCTTCGAACAGGCTTCTCCTGCCACGGTAACCCTTGCGAAATAAGCAAAAATGGCTCCTCTGCACTTGTTCATAATTTTTGAACAGAGGAGTCAATTTTCACCCTCTATGATCCCAGGCGGTTTGCGTCCACACTTACTCCATCGAAACGAACTGAGGGTGAAAACAATGATCTACTTACGCAAAGCAAACGAACGTGGTCACGCGAATCATGGCTGGCTGGACTCATGGCATTCATTCTCGTTTGCCGACTACTACGACCCGAACTTCATGGGCTTCTCCGCACTGCGCGTGATTAACGATGACGTGATTGATGCAGGCCAGGGCTTCGGTACCCACCCGCATAAAGACATGGAAATCCTGACCTATGTGCTTGAAGGGGCGGTTGAGCACCAGGACAGCATGGGCAACAAAGAGCAGGTTCCGGCGGGCGAGTTCCAGATCATGAGTGCGGGTACCGGTGTTCGTCACTCGGAGTACAACCCGAGCAAAACGGAAAAACTGCACCTGTATCAAATCTGGATCATTCCAGAAGAAACCGGCATCAAGCCGCGCTACGAGCAGCGCCGCTTCGACGCCAAACAGGGCAAACAGCTGGTGCTCTCCCCGGATGCGCGTGAAGGTTCGCTGAAAGTGCATCAGGATATGGAACTGTACCGCTGGGCGCTGGCGAAAGACGAACAGTCTGTACACCAGATCGCCGCGAACCGCCGCGTCTGGATCCAGGTGGTGAAAGGTGAAGTGTCCATCAACGGCACCAAAGCGACAACGGCGGATGGTCTGGCCATCTGGGATGAGCAAGCGCTCTCCGTGCATGCCGACAGCGAAAGTGAAATTCTGCTGTTTGATCTGCCACCGGTGTAATAAATCATAAATAAATGCCCATCCTTCCCTTTGACAGGGGAAGGATGGGCTTTGTCCGTGATAAACTGAGCAAATCTCTCTCTTCAAGATTTCTCAGGACGATGAAAAAGAAACGCCCCGTACTTCAGGATGTCGCCGATCGTGTTGGTGTGACCAAAATGACGGTCAGCCGTTTTTTACGTAACCCGGAACAGGTTTCCGTAGCGTTGCGTGGCAAGATTGCCGCTGCTCTCGATGAACTGGGTTATATCCCTAACCGCGCACCCGATATTCTCTCCAATGCCACCAGTCGTGCGGTGGGCGTCCTCCTGCCTTCTTTAACTAACCAGGTCTTTGCCGAAGTGTTGCGCGGTATTGAAAGCGTCACGGATGCGTTTGGTTACCAGACCATGCTGGCACACTACGGCTACAAACCGGAACTGGAAGAAGAACGTCTTGAATCGATGCTTTCCTGGAACATCGATGGCCTGATTTTAACTGAACGTACTCACACCCCCCGTACGCTGAAGATGATTGAAGTGGCCGGGATCCCGGTGGTGGAACTGATGGACAGCCAGTCGCCGTGCCTTGATATTGCCGTGGGTTTTGACAATTTCGAAGCGGCGCGGCAGATGACGGCGGCGATCATCGCGCGCGGTCATCGTCATATCGCCTACCTGGGTGCGCGTCTTGATGAACGTACTATCATCAAACAGAAGGGATACGAGCAGGCGATGCTTGACGCAAATTTGACCCCGTACAGCGTGATGGTGGAGCAGTCCTCTTCCTATACGTCGGGTATTGAGCTGATGCGGCAGGCACGGCGCGAGTATCCACAACTGGACGGTATTTTCTGTACCAACGATGACCTTGCGGTCGGTGCAGCGTTCGAATGCCAGCGTCTGGGGCTGAAGATCCCCGATGATATGGCTATAGCCGGTTTCCACGGCCATGACATCGGCCAGGTGATGGAGCCGCGTCTGGCGAGCGTCCTGACACCGCGTGAACGCATGGGTCGCATTGGCGCAGAACGCCTGCTGGCGCGCATTCGCGGTGAAGCGGTTACGCCAAAAATGTTAGATTTAGGTTTCACCTTGTCACCGGGTGGATCTATTTAATCCGACAAATTTGAAGTAGCTCACACTTATTCACATCGCGCACGTTTGGATATTGCTTCTCTTTTGCCCCAGCAGGACAATGTTACCGATAACTGTTACCCGTAACAATTGACTGAGGGACACCCTTTGAGCACGACTAATCATGATCACCACGTTTACGTCCTGATGGGCGTTTCCGGTAGCGGTAAATCTGCCGTGGCAAGCGAAGTGGCGCATCAACTTAATGCGGCGTTTCTTGATGGCGACTTCCTCCATCCGCGCAGCAACATCATGAAGATGGCCTCCGGCGAGCCGCTGAACGACGACGACCGTAAACCGTGGTTACAGGCGCTGAACGATGCCGCGTTTGCCATGCAGCGCACCAATAAAGTTTCCCTGATCGTCTGCTCTGCGCTGAAAAAAACCTACCGCGATCTGCTGCGTGACGGCAACCCGAACCTCTCTTTCATCTACCTGAAAGGCGATTTCGACGTCATCGAAAGCCGTCTCAAGGCGCGCAAAGGCCACTTCTTCAAAACCCAGATGCTGGTCACACAGTTCGAAGCGCTGCAGGAGCCAGGTGAAGATGAAAAAGACGTCTTAGTGGTTGATATCGATCAGTCACTGGAGGGTGTTGTTGCCAGCACCATCGAGGTCATTAATAAAAGGCAGTAAGTTTTGAGTACATTAACGCTAGTTTTGACAGCAGTGGGTTCGGTATTGCTGCTGCTGTTTTTAGTGATGAAAGCGCGTATGCATGCTTTTGTTGCTTTGATGGTGGTTTCTATTGGTGCAGGTCTCTTTTCCGGTATGCCGCTCGACAAGATCGCTGCGACGATGGAAAAAGGGATGGGGGGCACACTGGGCTTCCTGGCTATTGTGGTCGCGCTGGGCGCGATGTTTGGCAAGATCCTGCATGAGACGGGCGCGGTCGACCAGATTGCCGTCAAGATGCTGAAATCGTTTGGTCACAGTCGTGCACACTATGCAATTGGCCTGGCCGGTCTGATCTGCGCGCTGCCGTTGTTCTTTGAAGTGGCCGTGGTGCTGCTGATTAGCGTGGCGTTCTCCATGGCGCGCCATACCGGTACTAACCTTGTGAAGCTGGTTATTCCGCTGTTTGCGGGTGTGGCCGCGGCGGCGGCGTTTCTGCTGCCGGGGCCTGCGCCGATGCTGCTGGCTTCCCAGATGCACGCCGACTTTGGCTGGATGATCCTGATTGGCCTGTGCGCGGCAATCCCGGGAATGATTATCGCCGGTCCGCTGTGGGGCAACTTCATCAGCCGCTACGTTGAACTGCATATTCCTGATGATATTACCGAGCCGCACCTGGGCGAAGGTAAAATGCCGTCCTTCGGCTTCAGCCTGTCTCTGATCCTGCTGCCGCTGGTGCTGGTGGGTCTGAAAACCATTGCCGCGCGCTTTGTACCGGTGGGATCTACCGCGTACGAATGGTTCGAATTTATCGGTCACCCGTTCACGGCAATTCTGGTGGCGTGTCTGGTGGCGATTTATGGCCTGGCGATGCGTCAGGGGATGCCGAAAGACCGCGTGATGGAAATCTGCGGTGCTGCGCTGCAGCCAGCGGGCATTATCCTGCTGGTGATCGGTGCGGGTGGCGTGTTCAAGCAGGTGCTGGTGGATTCAGGCGTCGGTCCGGCGCTGGGTGAAGCGCTGACCGGAATGGGACTGCCCATCGCGGTCACCTGCTTTGTGCTGGCGGCGGCGGTGCGTATCATTCAGGGCTCCGCGACCGTTGCCTGTTTAACGGCTGTTGGCCTGGTGATGCCGGTGATTGAACAGCTGAACTACTCCGGTGCGCAGATGGCGGCGCTGTCTATCTGTATCGCAGGCGGTTCGATTGTGGTGTCACACGTGAACGATGCGGGCTTCTGGCTGTTCGGTAAATTTACCGGTGCGACCGAAGCGCAAACCTTGAAAACCTGGACGCTGATGGAAACTATCCTCGGCACTACGGGTGCGATTGTCGGGATGATTGCGTTTACGCTGCTGAGCTAACCCCGGTTTTCTCCCTCTCCCTGTGGGAGAGGGTTGGGGTGAGGGCATCAGGCCGCAGAGATCTTATTTTGTCGGGTGGCGGCTTCGCCTTACCCGACCTACAAAAAACTCAGTTCCCGTAGGCCGGGTAAGCGCAAGCGCCACCCGGCTTTTTTACAGCAGCACTGTGCCTTCCGTTGTGCGCAGCCAGCGCGGCGCTTTTAGCGTATCGCTGTAAAATCGCACCAACTCCTGCAACAGATCTCCCGCCACTCTCTCATCGCTTTCTGACAGCGAATGCGCTAAGAGCATTTGCGTTAACAGCTGGCAATATCGCCCTAACTGATCAACTTCCGGTTCGAATACCGGCACGTCCAACGGCAGGTCATCCACCGTCAGGCTGGCTTTTAAATATTCTGGTACAGGTTCAAGCAGCGTGGGCTGAAGCAGGGTGAGGCAGGCGGAAAGTCGTCCACACAGCGCCATCTTCTGGGTTGGATCGTCACATTCAACCAGCACGTCGACAAACCGCGCGCAGTTGTCTGCCAGCTCGGTGAAGTCGGTGGTGTGATCGAACGGTGTGGTAAATAAGGAGTGAGAAAAGCTAAGGGTAGTAGTCATAAGACCGCCTCTGATGCGTAATGTATATCCACCACTGGAGAGGCTAATCTCACGGGTGGTGGAACCAGACAGGGTTAGCCTTACCGGCCTCATCAGCTACCGGCGCGTCTTGCGACGCCCCCGCCTGGCCCACCATTGGAGTGTAGCTAAGCGCGCGACACGATAACACTCGTGTCGCTGATGAGGAAGTTCAGGAGGCTAATCCCGACGCCTGATTTTGCAGGCGCGGCAAGAAGATACTGCGTGGGGGGCGGGGTGGCAAGTGAGGCTCTGGAAGGCGGCTCGCAAAACGAAATATTATTTTTGAGGAGTGCGGCCTGTTGCCCTCACCCCGGCCCTCTCCCACGGGGAGAGGGAGCAAACACTAAAAACGGCAATCTAAGATTGCCGTTTTGCTTTTACCTTGCTATCCCTTCATCCACGCCCGTATCCCGTCCAGGAACATCTGCGTCGCCATCATCACCAGAATCAGCCCCATCAAGCGTTCCAGCGCATTGACCCCTTTCTCGCCCAGCAGGCGCAGGAACAGCGACGACTGCAGCAGAATGATGAACGTTCCGCCCCAGGCAATCAGCAAAGCAATCACCAGATGGCTCATCTGGTTGGGATACTGATGCGACAGCAGCATCAATGTGGCCAGAATGGTCGGCCCGGCGACCAGCGGGATCGCCAGCGGTACGATAAACGGCTCTTCACCCGCAGGCAGGCCGCTGCTGCTGCCTTCCGCGCTCGGGAAAATCATCTTAATGGCAATCAGGAACAGAATAATTCCGCCGGAAATGGAGACCGTTTCGGCACGCAGATTCAGGAAAGCGAGAATTTTTTCGCCGGCAAACAGGAAGATAAACATCACCAGCAGGGCGATGAGCAGCTCGCGGATCATGATCGCCCGGCGGCGCTTGGGTTCGGTGTGCTTCAGCACCGACATGAAAATCGGCAGGTTTCCCAGTGGATCCATTATCAGGATCAATAAAACCGCCGCAGAAATGATTTCACTCATGTAAATTAGTCCTGAATTTCTCTATGGTTATTAGGATGATTAGCTCTTTTTCTGATTGCCGGGCAATCATCGATTAATTTCGCTTGCGACTTTGGCAGCATTTTGTAATGTGAAGCATATCCCAGTTCAATACTGGCTTGCACAAACAGCACACACCCTCTGCAGGAAACAAATGCTATGAAAAACGTTGGTTTTATCGGCTGGCGCGGTATGGTCGGCTCTGTACTCATGCAACGCATGGTTGAAGAGCGCGATTTCGACGCTATCCGCCCGGTCTTCTTCTCCACTTCCCAGCTCGGCCAGGCTGCACCGTCCTTTGGTGGTACCACAGGGACGTTGCAGGATGCTTACGATCTGGAAGCGCTGAAGGCACTCGACATTATTGTGACCTGCCAGGGCGGCGATTATACCAACGAAATCTATCCAAAGCTGCGTGAAAGCGGCTGGCAGGGCTACTGGATTGACGCGGCCTCTTCGCTGCGTATGAAAGACGATGCCATCATCATCCTCGACCCGGTGAACCAGGGCGTGATCACCGACGGCCTGAACAACGGCGTGAAAACCTTTGTCGGCGGTAACTGCACCGTCAGCCTGATGCTGATGTCCCTCGGTGGCCTGTTCGCGCAGGACCTGGTTGAGTGGGTCTCCGTGGCGACCTACCAGGCCGCATCCGGCGGCGGTGCGCGTCATATGCGTGAACTGCTGACCCAGATGGGCCAGCTGCACCAGAGCGTTGCGACCGAGCTGGCAAATCCGGCGTCCGCGATCCTCGATATCGAGCGTAAGGTCACCGAACTGACCCGCAGCGGCGAACTGCCGGTCGATAACTTTGGCGTACCGCTGGCCGGTGGCCTGATCCCGTGGATCGACAAACAGCTGGATAACGGCCAGACCCGTGAAGAGTGGAAGGGTCAGGCGGAGACCAACAAAATCCTCGCTACCGCGAACACCATTCCGGTTGACGGTCTGTGCGTGCGTATCGGCGCGCTGCGCTGCCACAGCCAGGCCTTCACCATTAAACTGAAAAAAGATGTGTCTATTCCAACCGTGGAAGAGCTGCTTGCCGCACACAACCCGTGGGCGAAAGTGGTGCCAAACGATCGCGATATCACCATGCGCGAACTGACGCCTGCGGCCGTTACCGGCACGCTGACCACGCCGGTTGGCCGTCTGCGTAAGCTGAACATGGGGCCAGAGTACCTCTCCGCGTTCACCGTGGGTGACCAGCTGCTGTGGGGTGCCGCAGAGCCGCTGCGCCGCATGCTGCGCCAGCTGGCGTAATAATTTGTTAACTACCGGGGGTGATTTTCACCCCCTTTTTTTGCGTACTACATGGAGTAAAACGCAGATGTCTTATTTTTTATCAGGAGGAACCTCGTCGTTGGCTATGCTTTAAGGAAGATTTATTTCTCACCTGAGGGTAGGGCGGAGCAGAGAGGATGAGCTGCACCGTTTAGGTCACATTAAAAGTCGTCCCGGAGCGAATAAAAAGGGCGACATAAAAAAACAGGATGAATACCATGTCCGATCGTATTTCGAGAGACGTGATTAATGCGCTTATTGCGGGTCATTTTGCCGACCCCTTTTCTGTGCTAGGGATGCACCGTACAGAGGCCGGGCTGGAAGTTCGCGCGCTGTTACCGGATGCCACAGAAGTGTGGGTCATCGAACCCAAAACCGGCCGCAAGGTGGGTAATCTGGAATGCCTCGACTCACGTGGCTTCTTCTCGGGCGTCATGCCCCGTCGTAAAAATCCCTTTCGTTATCAGCTTGCCGTCATCTGGCACGGTCAGCAAAACCTGATTGACGATCCCTATAGCTTTGGCCCGCTCTTAAAAGAGATGGATGCCTGGCTGCTGTCCGAAGGTACCCATCTGCGGCCTTATGAAACGCTGGGTGCCCATGCGGATACCATGGATGGTATTACCGGCACGCGGTTTGCCGTGTGGGCGCCAAACGCCCAGCGCGTCTCCGTCGTCGGGCAGTTCAACTACTGGGACGGTCGTCGTCACCCCATGCGCCTGCGTCGGGAAACCGGCATCTGGGAGTTGTTCATCCCCGGCGCGCATAACGGTCAGCTCTATAAGTTTGAGATGATCGATGCCAACGGCAAGCTGCGCATTAAGGCTGACCCGTACGCCTTTGAAGCGGAGCTGCGCCCGAATACTGCCTCGCTTATTTGCGGCCTGCCGGAGAAGGTGGTCCAGACGGAAGAGCGCAAGCAGGCTAACCGCTTCGACGCGCCAATCTCCGTTTATGAGGTGCATCTCGGCTCCTGGCGTCGCCACACCGATGACAATTTCTGGCTGAGCTATCGTGAGCTGGCTGACCAGCTGGTACCGTACGCCAAATGGATGGGCTTTACCCATCTGGAGCTGCTGCCGGTTAACGAGCACCCGTTCGACGGAAGCTGGGGCTATCAGCCCACCGGGTTATACGCACCGACGCGCCGCTTTGGCACGCGCGACGACTTCCGCTATTTCGTTGATGCCGCACACGCCGCCGGGCTGAACGTCATTCTTGACTGGGTGCCGGGCCACTTCCCGTCGGATGATTTTGCGCTGGCCGAGTTCGACGGCACAAAACTGTACGAGCACAGCGACCCGCGCGAAGGCTATCACCAGGACTGGAATACGCTGATCTACAACTACGGTCGTCGTGAAGTCGCGAACTACCTGGTCGGGAACGCGCTTTACTGGATCGAGCGTTTCGGCATTGATGCCCTGCGCGTGGATGCGGTGGCGTCGATGATCTATCGCGACTATAGCCGCAAAGAGGGCGAGTGGATCCCGAACGAGTATGGCGGTCGCGAGAATCTGGAAGCGATTGAGTTTCTGCGCAACACCAACCGCATTATTGGCGAGCAGGTCGAGGGCGCGGTGACGATGGCGGAAGAGTCCACCGACTTCCCGGGCGTTTCCCGTCCGCCGTCAATGGGTGGCC
This sequence comes from Enterobacter cloacae complex sp. OE43NF, assembly GCF_023544405.1. NCBI lineage: Bacteria > Pseudomonadati > Pseudomonadota > Gammaproteobacteria > Enterobacterales > Enterobacteriaceae > Enterobacter > Enterobacter cloacae complex sp. OE43NF. The sequence goes on along the minus strand of NZ_JAMJFW010000003.1, from coordinate 90,574 downwards.
TGGGCTTCTGGTACAAGTGGAACCTGGGCTGGATGCACGACACGCTCGATTACATGAAGCTCGACCCGGTTTATCGTCAGTATCATCACGATAAGCTTACCTTCGGGCTGCTCTACAACTACACCGAAAACTTCATGCTGCCGCTGTCGCACGATGAAGTGGTGCACGGTAAAAAATCCATTCTCGACCGCATGCCGGGCGACGCGTGGCAGAAGTTTGCCAACCTGCGCGCCTACTACGGCTGGATGTTCGCCTTCCCGGGCAAAAAACTGCTGTTTATGGGCAACGAGTTCGCCCAGGGGCGCGAGTGGAACCACGATACCAGCCTCGACTGGCATCTGCTGGAGGGCGCTGACAACTGGCACCACGGCGTGCAGCGGCTGGTCCGCGATCTGAACCTGACCTACCGCCACCATAAAGCACTGCACGAGCTGGACTTCGATCCGTACGGTTTTGAGTGGCTGGTGGTGGACGACCATGAGCGCTCGGTATTTGTCTTTGTGCGCCGGGATAAAGCGGGCAACGAGATTATCGTTGCCAGCAACTTTACGCCGGTTCCACGTCATCATTACCGCTTTGGCATTAATCAGGCCGGTAAATGGCGCGAAATCCTCAACACCGATTCCATGCATTACCACGGCAGTAACGCCGGTAATGGCGGACTGGTCCAGAGTGATGCCATCGAAAGCCACGGGCGCCCCAACTCCCTGAGCCTGACGCTGCCGCCGCTCGGTACCATCTGGCTGGTGCGGGAGGGCGAATGACGCAGCTTACGGCAGGTAAACCCGAACCGCTCGGGGCGAGCTTTGACGGAAAGGGTGTGAATTTCACCCTCTTTTCTGCTCACGCGGAGCGGGTCGAACTCTGTGTGTTTGATGGGGAAGGTAACGAACATCGTTACGATTTACCGGCGCGCACCGGGGATACCTGGCACGGTTACCTGGCCGGTGGGCGACCAGGGATGCATTACGGTTTTCGCGTTCACGGTCCCTGGGCGCCTGCTCAGGGGCACTGGTTTAACCCGGCAAAGCTGCTGATTGACCCCTGCGCCCACCGCGTGGAAGGCGAGTTTAAAGACGACCCGCTGTTCCACGTCGGCTACGGGGAACCCGACCACCGCGACAGCGCCCACGTGGCCCCAAAAAGCGTGGTGGTGGGCGATCGCTACGACTGGGAAGACGATGCCCCGCCGGGCACGCCGTGGGGCAACACCGTGATTTACGAGGCCCATGTAAAAGGGCTGACCTATCTCCATCCGTCTATCCCCAAAGAGATGCGCGGCACCTATAAGGCGCTCGGCCATCCGACCATGATCGCCTATCTGAAACATCTCGGGATCACCGCGCTGGAGTTGTTGCCCATCGCCCATTTCGCCAGCGAGCCTCGCCTGCAGCGACTGGGGCTGAGCAACTACTGGGGCTACAACCCGCTGGCGATGTTTGCGCTCGACCCCCGCTACGCCGCCCACCCGGACAAGGCGCGGGACGAGTTTCGTGATGCGGTGAAAGCGCTTCATGCGGCCGGTATCGAAGTGATTCTGGACGTGGTGCTGAACCACAGCGCGGAAAGCGATCTCGACGGTCCGACGCTCTCCATGCGCGGAATTGATAACCGTAGCTATTATTGGATCAGAGAGGATGGTGATTACCACAACTGGACCGGTTGCGGTAACACGCTCAACCTCAGCCATCCGGCGGTGACGCATTTTGCGTATGAATGCCTGAAATATTGGGTGGAAACGTTCCACGTCGACGGTTTTCGTTTTGACCTGGCGCCGGTGATGGGCCGCACGCCGGGGTTCAGCCAGCAGGCGCCGCTGTTTGAGGCGATCAAAAACTGCCCGGTGCTCTCGCGGGTGAAGCTGATTGCCGAGCCGTGGGACATTGGTGAAGGCGGCTACCAGGTGGGGAACTTCCCGCCACTGTTTGCTGAATGGAACGACCACTATCGCGATGCCGTACGCCGCTTCTGGCTGGAGAGAAGCCTGTCGCTGGGAGAGTTCGCCGGACGCTTTGCCGCTTCCAGCGATCTGTTTAAACGTGATGGCAAACGACCGTCTGCAACCGTCAACCTGGTGACCGCGCATGACGGTTTTACGCTCCGGGACTGCGTTTGTTTCAATCAGAAACACAATGAGGCAAATGGCGAGGAGAATCGCGATGGCACTAACAATAACCATAGCTTTAATCATGGTATAGAAGGGTTAGGCGGAAGTCTGGATGTTATTGAGCGGCGACGCGCCAGCGTGCATGCGCTGCTGACGACGCTTTTGTTGTCGCAGGGCACGCCGATGCTGCTGGCAGGGGATGAACATGGCCACAGCCAGCACGGTAACAACAACGCCTATTGCCAGGACAACACCTTAACCTGGCTCGACTGGGGAGAAGCGAACAGCGGCCTGATCCACTTTACCGCGGCGCTGATCCACCTTCGTCAGCAGATCCCCGCGCTCACCGCCAACCGCTGGTGGGAGGAGGGCGACGGCAACGTTCGCTGGCTGAATAAAGACGCGCAACCGTTAAGCGCGCAAGAGTGGCAACACGGCGTACCGCGCCTGCAGATCCTGCTTTCGGATCGCTGGCTGGTTACGCTGAACGCGACGGATGACGTCGCTGAGATTGTTTTACCTGACGGGGAATGGCGCGCCGTTCCCCCCTTTGCCGGAGCGGATAATCCGGTAGTAATGGCTGTCTGGCACGGGCCTGCGCACGGAGTGTGCGTATTCCAAGATGATAAAAAAGGAGTTAGTCATGGTTAGATTAGAGAAGAACGATCCCTTAATGTTGGCACGCCAGCTCCCCTTAAAAACGGTTGCCCTGATCCTCGCTGGCGGGCGCGGAACCCGTCTTAAAGATTTGACCATCAAGCGCGCCAAGCCGGCTGTTCACTTTGGTGGTAAGTTCCGAATTATCGATTTTGCACTGTCCAACTGCCTGAACTCAGGTATTCGCCGCATTGGCGTCATTACGCAGTATCAGTCGCACACCCTGGTGCAGCATATTCAGCGCGGCTGGTCATTCTTCAGCGAAGAGATGAATGAGTTTGTCGATCTCCTGCCTGCCCAGCAGCGTGTTCACGGTGAAAACTGGTACCGCGGCACCGCTGATGCGGTGACCCAGAACCTCGATATCATTCGCCGCTACAACGCGGAGTACATCGTGATCCTCGCCGGGGATCACATCTACAAGCAAGACTACTCCCACATGCTCATCGACCACGTCGAGAAAGGGGCGCGCTGCACCGTGGCGTGTCTGCCGGTGCCCGTTGCCGAGGCGACGGCGTTTGGCGTGATGCACGTGGACGCGGACGATAAAATTATCGACTTCGTTGAAAAACCGGCCAACCCACCAACCATGCCAGGAGATGACACCAAATCGCTCGCCAGCATGGGGATCTATGTCTTTGATGCAGATTACCTTTATGAGCTGCTGGAAGAAGACGACAAAGACGAACACTCCAGCCACGACTTCGGTAAAGACATCATTCCGAAAATTACCAAAGCTGGCATGGCCTATGCACATCCTTTCCCGCTGTCCTGCGTGCAGTCAGATCCGAATGCGGAACCTTACTGGCGCGATGTGGGAACCCTGGAAGCGTACTGGAAAGCCAACCTCGATCTGGCCTCCGTCACGCCTGAGCTGGATATGTATGACCAGAACTGGCCGATCCGTACCCATATGGAATCCCTGCCGCCAGCGAAATTCGTTCAGGACCGCTCCGGCAGCCACGGCATGACGCTGAACTCGCTGGTCTCTGGCGGGTGCATTATCTCCGGCTCGGTGGTGGTGCAGTCGGTGCTGTTCCCGCGCGTGCGTATAAACTCATTCTGTAATATCGATTCGGCGGTGCTGCTGCCGGATGTCTGGGTCGGGCGTTCGTGTCGTCTGCGTCGCTGCGTGATCGACCGTGCCTGCGTCATTCCTGAAGGAATGGTGATTGGTGAAAACGCGGAAGAAGATGCACGTCGCTTCTACCGTTCTGAAGAGGGGATCGTGTTAGTCACACGGGAAATGTTGCGGAAGCTGCAGATCAAACAGGAGCGATGATGCAGGTTTTACACGTATGTTCTGAGATGTTCCCGTTGTTAAAAACGGGCGGCCTGGCGGATGTTCTTGGTGCATTACCCGCGGCGCAGATCGCCGGCGGAGTAGATACCCGAGTTCTGCTGCCTGCCTTCCCGGATATCCGGCGCGGCATTCCCGATGCAAAGGTGGTGACGCGCCGTGACACCTTCGCCGGACGCATTACCCTGTTGTATGGACATTACAATGGCGTGGGCATCTACCTGATCGACGCGCCGCACTTATATGACCGACCAGGTAGCCCGTATCACGATACGAACCTGTTTGCCTATACCGACAACGTGCTGCGTTTTGCGCTGCTCGGCTGGGTTGGGGCTGAAATGGCGGTAGGGCTGGATCCGTTCTGGCGCCCGGACATTGTGCACGCACACGACTGGCACGCGGGGCTCGCTCCGGCATATCTGGCGGCGCGCGGCCATCCGGCGAAATCGGTCTTTACGGTGCATAACCTGGCGTATCAGGGCATGTACTACGCCCATCACATGAATGACATCGATCTGCCATGGTCGTTCTATAACATGCACGGGCTGGAGTTTAACGGGCAGATCTCGTTCCTGAAGGCCGGGCTTTACTATGCCGACCACATCACGGCCGTGAGCCCGACCTACGCCCGTGAAATTACGCAGCCGGAGTTCGGCTACGGCCTGGAAGGGTTGCTCCGTCAGCGCCATCGTGAAGGGCGTTTGTCGGGGATCCTTAACGGCGTCGATGAACAGATCTGGAACCCGGAGACCGACCTGCTGCTCGCGGCCCGCTATGGCCGTGATTCCGTGGAAGACAAAGCGGAAAACAAACGCCAGTTACAAATTGCGATGGGGCTGAAGGTCAACGACAAAGTGCCGCTGTTTGCGGTGGTGAGCCGTCTGACCAGCCAGAAAGGGCTGGACCTGGTGCTGGAGGCCCTGCCGGGTCTGCTGGAGCAGGGCGGACAGCTGGCGCTGCTCGGCGCGGGCGACCCGGTATTGCAGGAAGGCTTCCTGGCGGCAGCGGCGGAACACCCGGGGCAGGTGGGCGTGCAGATTGGCTATCACGAAGCGTTCTCGCACCGGATCATGGGCGGCGCGGACGTCATTCTGGTGCCGAGCCGTTTTGAACCTTGCGGCCTGACGCAGCTCTACGGCCTGAAGTACGGCACCCTGCCGCTGGTGCGACGCACGGGCGGGCTGGCGGATACGGTATCTGACAGCTCACTGGAAAACCTGGCGGACGGTATCGCCAGCGGGTTTGTCTTTGAGGACAGTAATGCCTGGTCGCTGCTTCGGGCGATTCGGCGTGCTTTCGTCTTGTGGTCCCGTCCGTCGCTGTGGCGTTACGTTCAACGTCAGGCGATGTCCATGGACTTTAGCTGGCACGTTGCGGCGCAGTCATACCGCGATCTCTATCAACGCTTGATGTAACGAGGCGAAGTTACTGATATGAACGCTCCTTTTAGCTACTCTTCCCCCACGCTCAGCGTTGAGGCGTTGAAGCACTCTATCGCCTATAAGCTGATGTTTACCATCGGGAAAGATCCGGTCATCGCCAACAAGCACGAGTGGCTCAACGCCACCCTGTTTGCGGTGCGTGACCGCATGGTTGAACGCTGGCTGCGCTCCAACCGCGCCCAGCTATCGCAGGAAACGCGTCAGGTTTACTACCTGTCGATGGAATTTTTGATTGGCCGCACCCTCTCTAACGCGCTGTTATCGCTCGGTATTTACGATGACGTTAAAACCGCGCTGGAAGAGATGGGGCTGGACTTAGAAGAGCTGATTGACGAAGAGAACGACCCGGGGCTCGGTAACGGTGGCCTGGGGCGACTTGCCGCCTGCTTCCTCGACTCGCTGGCGACGCTGGCCCTGCCGGGGCGTGGCTACGGTATTCGCTACGACTACGGGATGTTCAAGCAGAACATCGTGGACGGACGTCAGAAAGAGTCCCCGGACTACTGGCTGGAATACGGCAACCCGTGGGAGTTTAAACGTCACAATACGCGCTATAAGGTGCGGTTTGGCGGACGTATTCAGCAGGAAGGGAAAAAGTCCCGCTGGGTGGAAACCGAAGAGATCCTTGCCGTCGCCTATGACCAGATTGTCCCGGGCTACGACACCGATGCGACCAATACGCTGCGTCTGTGGAACGCGCAGGCCAGTAGCGAGATTAACCTGGGTAAATTTAACCAGGGCGACTACTTCGCGGCGGTGGAAGATAAAAACCACTCCGAGAACGTCTCCCGCGTGCTCTACCCGGACGACTCGACCTATTCCGGGCGCGAGCTGCGCCTGCGTCAGGAGTATTTCCTCGTCTCCGCGACGATTCAGGATATCCTCAGCCGTCACTATCAGCTGCACAAGACCTACGCCAATCTGGCGGAAAAAACCGCCATTCACCTCAACGATACCCATCCTGTGCTGTCGATCCCGGAGCTGATGCGTTTGCTTATCGACGAGCATAAGTTCAGCTGGGACGATGCGTTTGAGGTGACCTGTCAGGTCTTCTCTTACACTAACCACACGCTGATGAGCGAAGCGCTGGAAACCTGGCCGGTGGATATGCTCGGCAAAATTTTGCCGCGCCATCTGCAGATCATCTTTGAAATTAATGACTACTTCCTCAAGACGCTGCAGGAGCAGTATCCGAACGATACCGGCCTGCTGAGCCGCGCTTCTATCATTGATGAATCGAACGGTCGTCGCGTACGCATGGCCTGGCTGGCGGTGGTGATCAGCCACAAGGTGAACGGGGTTTCAGAGCTGCACTCGAACCTGATGGTGCAGTCGCTGTTTGCGGACTTTGCGAAGATCTTCCCGACGCGTTTCTGCAACGTGACCAATGGCGTCACGCCGCGTCGCTGGCTGGCGCTGGCAAACCAGCCGCTTTCTGAGGTGCTGGATGAGCACATTGGCCGCACCTGGCGAACCGATCTCAGCCAGCTGAGCGAGCTTGAACAGCACATTGATTTTCCGGCGGTGAACAAAGCCGTACGAGAAGCCAAGCTGCTGAACAAGAAACGTCTGTCAGTCTGGCTGGCGTTACATCTGAACGTGGTGGCGAACCCGAAAGCGCTGTTCGACGTACAGATCAAGCGTATTCATGAGTACAAGCGCCAGCTGATGAACGTGCTGCATGTGATCACCCACTATAACCGCATCAAGGCCGATCCGACGGCGGAGTGGGTGCCGCGTGTGAAGATCTTTGCCGGTAAGGCGGCGTCCGCTTACTACATGGCGAAGCACATCATTCACCTCATCAACGATGTGGCGAAGGTGGTCAACAACGATCCGGATATCGGCGACAAGCTGAAGGTGGTCTTTGTTCCTAACTACAGCGTCAGCCTGGCGCAGCTGATCATTCCGGCGGCCGATCTCTCTGAGCAGATCTCCACCGCCGGGACGGAAGCGTCCGGCACCAGTAACATGAAGTTTGCGCTTAACGGCGCGCTGACCATCGGCACGCTGGACGGGGCCAATGTCGAAATGCTGGAGCACGTGGGGGCGGAAAATATCTTTATCTTCGGGAATACCACGGAAGAGGTGGAGGCGCTGCGCAAGAAAGGCTACTCGCCGCGTGAGTATTACGAAGAGGATGAGGAGCTACGTCAGGTGCTGACGCAAATCGCCACCGGGGTGTTTAGCCCAGACGAGCCAGGGCGCTATCGGGACCTGGTGGATTCGCTGATTAACTTTGGCGACCACTATCAGGTGCTGGCGGATTACCGCAGCTACGTGGATTGTCAGGACAGGGTGGACGAGCTTTATCGTCAGCAGGAGAAGTGGACCTGCGTCGCGATGCATAACATCGCCAATATGGGGTATTTCTCGTCCGACAGGACCATTAAGGAGTATGCCGAGAATATCTGGCATATTGATCCGGTGCGGTTGTAAAAACAAAGCCCGGTGGCGCTGCGCTTACCGGGCCTACGGGATCAAGTAGGCCGGGTAAGGCGGAGCCGCCACCCGGCTTTTTTACATCACGATGCCAACGACAGCTCACGCTTCCCCGCATGCTGCAGCAACCACTGCGCAACACGCGACTGTTGTTCGGCATTCAGCCACATACCCTCTTTGGTACGACGCCAGATGGCATCATCCAGACGGCGAACCCACTCATGTTCCACCAGATAGCGCAGTTCGGCTTCGTACAGCTCGTGACCAAAATGTTCGCCCAGGTCGGCAATCTCTTTCGCGTCACTCAGGATCAATTCCGTGTTGCTGCCGTAGGTACGGGCATAGTGGCGCGCCATGCCTTCCGTGATGAATGGATAGCGACGACGCAGCTTCGCGGCGTAATCATCGCGGTTGTCGCCGATATCACCGCCAGGCAGTACCGCGCCTTTGGTCCATGCCGGGCCAATGCCTTTGTAGTACGGCGCCAGTTTTTCCAGCGCGTGCTCGGCCAGCTTACGGTAGGTGGTGAGCTTGCCACCAAACACGGAGAGCAGCGGTGCCTGACCGTCCACGTCGTGAATATCGAGCGTATAGTCACGGGTAATCGCCTGCGGTGAGTCAGATTCGTCATCGCACAGCGGACGCACGCCGGAGTAAGTCCAGACCACGTCATCACGGGACAGCTGTTTCTTGAAGTGCGCGTTATACACCTTCAGCAGGTAGTTCACTTCGCTCTCGTCGATCTCGACGTTTTTCGGATCGCCTTTGTACTCCACGTCGGTGGTGCCGATGATGGAGAATTCGTCCATCCACGGGATCACAAACACAATGCGCTTGTCTTCGTTCTGCAGAATGTAGGCCTGCTTCTGGGTGTGCACGCGTGGTACCACAATGTGGCTGCCTTTGATCAGGCGGATACCGTACGGAGATGGCAGATGCATCCCCTCGTCGAAGAACTGTTTCACCCATGGGCCGGTGGCGTTCACCAGACCGCGCGCTTTCCAGCTGAACTTCTCGCCGGTATCTACGTCTTCCGCTTCGACGATCCACAGACCGTTTTCACGGCGCGCAGCGGTGGCGCGGGTGCGGGTTTTCACTTCGCCGCCTTTCTTCTCAACCATCTGTGCGTTAGCCAGCACCAGACGCGCATCGTCCACCCAGCAGTCGGAATATTCGAAACCGCGCACGATTTCAGGCTTAAGGACCGATTCTGAGCCAAAACGCAAACCGTTTGAACCCGGCAGGCTGGTGCGTTTACCCAGATGATCGTACATAAACAGACCGATTCGAATCATCCACGCCGGACGCAGATGCGGGCGATGGGGCAGGCGGAAGCGCATCGGGATGGCCAGGTGCGGTGCCATCTTCAGCAGCACTTCACGTTCGGCCAGCGCTTCACTGACCAGACGGAATTCATAGTGTTCCAGGTAGCGCAGGCCACCGTGAATCAGTTTGGAGCTGGCGGACGACGTCGCGCAGGCGAGGTCGTTAGCTTCCAGCATCAGTACGGATAATCCGCGTCCTGCGGCGTCTGCCGCAATACCGGCACCGTTGATGCCACCGCCTATCACAATCAGATCTTTGGTTTCCATAACACCCTCACGCACTTTCGTTAAAGCTCAGAAATGTTCGATATCGCTCATAATAGCAAAGGAACGCGCTTTTGGTAACATCAAAAAAACAATTTAGAGTGATATGGATAACATAATGGCGTTTACCCGCCGCCAGGACGTACACTACGGGGTAAAATAGTGCGACTAACTTTTCTCCCTCTCCCCGTGGGAGAGGGCTGGGGTGAGGGCATCAGAGCGCACCCAACCTGAACAACAGAAAGAGAACACCATGGATCAGTTTGAATGTATTAACGTAGAAGAAGCCCACCAGAAGATGCACCAGGGAACGGCGGTGCTGGTGGATATCCGCGATCCGCAGAGTTTTGCGATGGGCCACACCCCGGGTGCGTTCCACCTCACCAACGATACGCTGGGCGCGTTTATGCGCGATAACGACTTCGATACGCCGGTGATGGTGATGTGTTATCACGGCAACAGCAGCAAAGGTGCGGCGCAGTACCTTATTCAGCAGGGCTATGATGCGGTCTACAGCGTCGACGGCGGTTTCGATGCCTGGCATCGTCATTTCCCGGCAGAAGTGGAATACGCTTTTGAGCGCTGATCCCGCTATACTGTCCCCTTTTGTGTGGAAATAAGCGACCGCCGCCCATGTTGATGATCACCTCTTTTACCAATCCGCGCGTCGCCCAGGCGTTTGTCGACTATATGGCAACCCAGGGCATCATCCTGACCGTTCAGCAGCACACGAAAACCGATGTCTGGCTGGCGGATGAAAGCCAGGCCGATCGCGTGAATGCTGAACTGGCCCGCTTTCTTGAAAATCCCGGCGACCCCCGCTATCTGGCCGCGAGCTGGCAGTCGGGGCAGACGGGGAGCGGACTGCACTATCGGCGCTTCCCCTTCCTTGCCACCATTCGCGAGCGCGCAGGTCCGTTTACGCTGCTACTGATGGCGGCCTGCATTATCGTCTTCATCATTATGAACGTGGTGGGCGACCAGAGCGTGATGATCGCGCTTGCGTGGCCGTACGACCCGTCTCTCGATTTTGACGTCTGGCGCTATTTCACCCACGCGCTGATGCACTTCTCGGTGATGCATATTCTCTTTAACCTGCTGTGGTGGTGGTATCTCGGTGGCGCGGTGGAGAAGCGTCTGGGCAGCGGCAAGCTGATTGTTATCACCCTTATCAGCGCCCTGCTGAGCGGCTATGTGCAGCATAAATTCAGCGGCCCGTGGTTCGGTGGTTTATCCGGCGTGGTGTATGCCCTGATGGGCTATGTCTGGCTCAGAGGCGAGCGCGACCCCGAAAGTGGCATCTATCTGCAGCGCGGATTGATAACCTTTGCGTTAATATGGCTAATTGCCGGATGGTTTGATCTGTTTGGTATGTCTATCGCCAATGGTGCACACGTCACCGGGCTTGCCGTCGGGCTGGCAATGGCGTTTGCCGACACGCTCCATGCGCGAAAACGAACATAATTCCCAGGGATATTTCATGAAACAAACACAACGTCATGACGCCATTATCGAACTGGTAAAAAAACAGGGATACGTCAGCACCGAAGAGCTGGTGGAACAGTTTGCCGTCAGCCCACAAACCATCCGCCGCGACCTGAACGATCTTGCCGATCAAAACCGTATTTTGCGCCATCACGGCGGGGCGGCGCTGCCGTCCAGTTCGGTTAACACCTCGTGGCATGACCGCAAAGCCACGCAGACGGCAGAGAAAGAGCGCATTGCCCGTAAAGTGGCGAGCCAAATCCCCAACGGGGCGACGCTGTTTATTGATATCGGCACCACGCCTGAAGCGGTCGCCCATGCGCTGCTGGATCACGAAAACCTGCGCATCGTGACCAACAACCTGAACGTGGCCAATACCCTGATGCAGAAAGATGATTTCCGCATCATCCTCGCCGGGGGCGAACTGCGCAGCCGCGACGGCGGCATCATTGGTGAAGCGACGCTCGATTTTATCTCTCAGTTCCGTCTCGACTTCGGCATTCTGGGGATCAGCGGCATCGACAGCGACGGCTCACTGCTGGAGTTTGATTATCACGAGGTGCGCACCAAGCGCGCGATCATTGAAAACTCACGTCACGTGATGCTGGTGGTGGACCACTCCAAATTTGGCCGTAACGCGATGGTCAACATGGGCAGCATCAGCATGGTAAATGCGGTTTATACCGATGTGATGCCACCGGCGGGCGTGATGCAGGTGATTAAAGATAATAATGTGCAGTTAGAGTTATGTTGAGACGCCTTTCTCCCTCTCCCTGTGGGAGAGGGCCGGGGTGAGGGCATCAGCCCGCACAAACCTACACCCCATACCCCATCATCTTCAACAACTGCTGCGCATGCTGCACCGCATCCTGACGGTGCGCCACGCCCAGCTTCTGATACAGATTGCGGATATGCGTTTTGATGGTGGTTGCCGCCACCGCCAGCTCACCGGCAATCTGCTCATTGCTGTAGCCTGAATAGATAAGCCCCAGCACCTGCCATTCGCGCTGCGTCAGCGGGCTGGTGCGAATAAGTTCAGGCACTTCCGGATGGTTCAGCAGGCGTTCAACGAAGTTCTCGTCGAAGTGGGCGAACTTGTGGCGATAGTGCTGGTTAATCTCGCGCAGGATACGCTGGGCGCGGTGCTGATCCAGCTCCGGCAGCGTGTTGAGCTGAATAAGCTGACGCAGCTGTTGAGCCATCACTTCGCCCTCAATCACAAAGTGACTGATAAACCCGGTACGGTTCGCCAGCTGCAACGCCTCCAGCAGCACGCGCTGGGCATCATTTTTACGCCCGGCCTGCCAGTAGAGCTGGTTAAGCAGCAGCAGGTTACGGTTGAGATCGCTCATCAGACGCAGGCTGCGGGCGTTCTCGTTCAGCTCTTCCAGCACAATCTCAGCCGGTTCAAACTCACCGAGCAGGATCTGCGCGCGGGCAATGTTTCGCCACTGGCTTTGCAGGAAGTGGTTATTTGCAAATTCAGGTTTTGGCGTCTGGCGCAGCCAGTTGGCGGCGGATTTCTTATCACTCGTCATCTGCCAGTAAATCACCCGCACCTTATCGGCGTTCGAAACCCAGTCGCTGTGATACTGACCATTGCCGAGCAGGTTCTCCAGACGGTTCAGGTGGTTGCGGGCATTATCCAGATCCCCACGCGCCAGCGAGCATTGCACCAGCAGGGCCAGGCACTGCAGTTGCTGCTGCGGCTGGAAGCCGGAAAGCACCTCTACGCCCTGACGGGCACAGCTCTCTGCTTCATCCAGGCGTGACCACGCCCACAGAAGCTGGGCGCGAATACGCAACAGGAACTCGTGCATTGGCAGCTGTTCAAGATGCTGTTCGCGAATCAGCTGGAACGCCTTTTCCTGATTCTCCCAGGCCGCCTGCAGGAATCCCTGAGCAAATAAAATTTCGCTTTGCTGGATCAGGCTCCACAGCGCGTAATGCCAGACATCATGACGGCGGGCCATCTGTTCGGTTTGTTGCATCAGCGACAGGGAGCGCGTCAGCTCACCCTTGCAGTGCAGTACCTCGCCGTGTACCGACGTCGCCACAATGCGGCTGTAGAAATTGGCCAGCGGCAGCTCATCCAGCGCGACCATCGCCAGCCGCTCTGCTTCTTCCGGATCGCCATCGTTGATTGCTACCTGGGCCCGCAAGGCGTTAAATTCGCCGTGCAGGGTGGTATCCATATCGCTTTCCATCTCCTGCTCGGCACGCGCCAGCAGGGTATTCACTTCGCTGTAGCGGTGCTGGCTCTGCATCAGCCAGGCCTGCAGCAGCACCAGACGCGGGTTCTCCAGCAGGCTCTCCCACGGCAACGCTTTCAGCGACTCTTCCAGCAGCGTCAGTTCGCTGTGGTTAAACAACCCCCACGCGTGGTTGAGGAGGATATCGCGCAGCATGCCGGCATCACCTGCGGCGAGCGCATGATGGATAGCCTCGCTCGGGAAGCCTTGCGCCATCCAGCTCTCAGCGGCAGCCCGGTGGATGTCCGGCAATTCTGTCGCCAGCTCCCACTGGCAACGCTGGCGCAGGAAACTGCCAAACAGCGGGTGATAGCTGAACCATTCACCGGGATCGTCCATCCGCGTCAGGAACAGCCCCTGGCGTTCAATCTCTTCAAGCTGCAGCTGACCGTTTTCGCAGCCGGTCACGCGCACAATCAACGCGTCGTTCATGGAACGCAGCAGGGAGCTCTTCAGCAGGAAATGGCGGGTCGAAGGATCGACGCTGTTCAGCACCTCATCCACCAGGTAATCGGAAAGATGGCTGGCGTTGATCCCCGCCAGGCGACGCGCGGACTGATGCGTCGGGCTGTTATTTTGCCGGGCGGAGAGGGCAATCAGCTGCAGCGCTGTCGCCCAACCGGCGACATCGTCGCACAGGCGGCTGCTTTCAGCGGCCTCAATCGGTGAGTTCAGGCGGCAGTCGAAGAACTGTTTGGCTTCCTGATGGGTAAAGGCCAGCTGTTGGCTACCCACTTCCAGCAGTTGATCGCGCACGCGCAGATTGGCAATGCCCAGCTGCGGCAGGTTACGCGACAGCACCACCAGGGTCAGGTTTTCCGGCTGATGGCGCAGGAAGAAGCGCATGGACTCATGGATCACCGGGTTAGTGATCAGATGATAATCATCAATGACCACGTAAAGTGGGCGGTGCCACTCAGCCAGTTCAATAAACAGCTGAGAGAAAAGGGAGGACAGGCTGGCGTACTGGCGCTTTTGCACCATCACTTCGCTGGCCACGCAGTGCCCGTTGGTGGCCTGCTGAATGGCGGCAATCAGATAGCTGGCAAAACGTTCTTGCTGGTTATCGCCCTCATCAAGGGAGTACCAGCCAAGATCGCTTTTACCTGCGGCCCATTGCGAAATGAGCGTTGTTTTTCCATAACCTGCAGGGCTCGTAACCAGCGCCAGTCGGAAATTATGCGCGCCGGAAAGTTTAACCAACAGACGCTCGCGGACCACTGTATGGTCAAGACGAACCGGGCGACTTAATTTAGACGGAATCAACATAGGTTTCACTTCACTGTGGGGAACGAGAGAATTTATTTTTTTTGCGCTTCGTAATTAATAGATATAAGGTCGGCCAGAAAGAGAACTATTGCAAGTTATGTCTGGTTTTGGTGGCTCTGAATTTGCACTCTGTCACAAAACATTCAGAGAGATGATGGAACTTTCTGGAAAGGGCTGTGATGCCGCGTCAATGCTGGCTTGTATGGCTGTGCTGCGGCTGCGCTGAAACTGGTTTCAGAAAGGTATAGTGACGTCAAATTTAATAAACGCGGGGTAAAGTTTAGTGAAATTAATAATCTTCTTCGTTCTGACCCGGTTGCAGAAATATTATTCTACGTAAGTAATCATTTCAGCGCGTTTTAATTTCACCCGAAACTGCATTTCATTTTCCTGACACGCTTCCCGGTTATCTTTTTATCTTCCTGACACACTCCGACTATGCTCTCAGAGTGGCCTCGATCACACTTTTATGCTCATCCCCGCTACTCCTCCCTGCCTAATCCCCTGCGGGAGGAGGAAGAGGAGAAATGAGCCAGGCACACTAGCGCCAACTTGTGTTTTCTTTCTAAAGGATGCCGATCCCCTATGTCACAGCCTACCTTCAACAAAGCTCAATTCCAGGCTGCCCTGACGCGTCAGTGGCAGCGTTTTGGCCTTCATGCTGCAAACGAAATGACGCCTCACCAGTGGTGGCAGGCGGTGAGCGGTGCGCTCGCAGAGCAGCTGGATGCTCAACCTCTGGCAAAACCGGTAAAAGGTCAGCGCCACGTCAACTACATCTCGATGGAATTCCTGATCGGTCGTCTGACCGGCAACAACCTGCTGAACCTCGGCTGGTATCAGGAGGTTGGGGATGTGCTGAAAGAACACGACATTAACCTGACCGACCTGCTGGAAGAAGAGATTGACCCGGCGCTGGGCAACGGTGGTCTGGGACGTCTGGCGGCCTGTTTCCTCGATTCGATGGCAACGGTTGGGCAGTCGGCCATTGGTTACGGCCTGAACTATCAATACGGTCTGTTCCGTCAGTCATTTGCAGACGGGCATCAGATGGAAGCGCCGGACGACTGGCACCGTAACACCTACCCGTGGTTCCGCCACAACGCGCAGCTGGATGTGCAGGTGAACATTGGCGGTAAAGTATCAAAACAGGGTCTCTGGGAACCGGCATTTACGTTTATCGGCGAAGCCTGGGACCTGCCGGTGCTCGGTTACCGTAACGGCGTGGCGCAACCGCTGCGTCTGTGGCAGGCGAAGCATGCGCATCCGTTTAACCTGACCAAATTTAACGACGGCGATTTCCTGCGTGCCGAACAGCAGGGCATCGACGCCGAGAAGCTGACCAAAGTGCTCTACCCGAACGACAACCATCTGGCGGGCAAGAAACTGCGTCTGATGCAGCAGTACTTCCAGTGCGCCTGCTCCGTGGCGGATATTCTGCGTCGTCACCACCTGGCGGGCCGCAAGCTGGCACAGCTGCCTGACTTTGAAGTGATTCAACTTAACGACACGCACCCGACCATCGCTATTCCTGAACTGCTGCGTGTGCTGATCGACGAGCACCAGCTGAGCTGGGATGATGCCTGGGCGATCACCAGCCGCACCTTTGCTTACACCAACCACACCCTGATGCCTGAAGCGCTGGAGTGCTGGGACGAGAAGCTGGTGAAAACGCTGCTGCCGCGCCATATGCAGATCATCAACAAGATTAACGACCAGTTTAAAACGCTGGTGGATAAAACCTGGCCGGGCAACAAAGCGGTCTGGGCGAAGCTGGCCGTGGTGCATGACAAACAGGTGCGCATGGCAAATATGTGCGTGGTGAGCGGCTTTGCGGTGAACGGTGTGGCGGCGCTGCACTCGGATCTGGTGGTGAAAGACCTGTTCCCGGAATATCACCAGCTGTGGCCGACCAAATTCCATAACGTGACCAACGGCATCACGCCGCGTCGCTGGATCAAACAGTGCAACCCGCTGCTGGCCGGTCTGCTGGACAAAACGCTGAAGAAAGAGTGGGCCAACGATCTGGACCAGCTGATCAACCTGGAAAAATACGCGGACGACGCGAAATTCCGCGAACAATACCGCGCCATCAAGCGGGATAACAAAGTGCGTCTGGCGGCGTTTGTGAAAGCGCGTACCGGTATCGAGATTAACCCGAACGCCATTTTCGACATCCAGATTAAGCGTCTGCACGAATATAAACGTCAGCATCTGAACCTGCTGCATATCCTCGCGCTGTACAAAGAGATCCGCGAGAATCCGCAGGCTGACCGCGTGCCGCGCGTGTTCCTGTTCGGCGCGAAGGCGGCACCGGGCTACTACCTGGCGAAAAACATTATCCTCGCCATCAATAAAGTGGCGGCGGCTATCAACAACGATCCGAAAGTGGGCGACAAGCTGAAAGTGGTGTTCCTGCCGGACTACTGCGTCTCTGCTGCAGAGATGCTGATCCCGGCGGCGGATATCTCCGAGCAGATCTCGACCGCGGGTAAAGAAGCGTCCGGTACCGGCAACATGAAGCTGGCGCTGAACGGCGCGCTGACTGTTGGTACGCTAGACGGTGCGAACGTAGAGATTGCCGAGAAGGTTGGAGAAGAGAACATCTTTATCTTTGGTCATACGGTTGAAGAAGTGAAAGCCCTCAAGGCCAAAGGCTACGATCCGGTGAAATGGCGTAAGAAGGACAAAGTGCTGGATGCGGTGCTGAAAGAGCTGGAAAGCGGTAAATACAGCGATGGCGATAAGCACGCGTTTGACCAGATGATGCACAGTATGGACAAACACGGCGGCGACCCGTATCTGGTGATGGCGGACTTCACGGCCTACGTGGAAGCGCAAAAACAGGTCGACGTGCTGTACCGTGACCAGGAAGCGTGGACCCGGGCGTGCATTCTGAACACCGCCCGCTGCGGAATGTTCAGCTCTGACCGTTCAATCCGTGATTATCAGGCTCGTATCTGGCAGGCAAAACGCTAAGGAAGCGCGATGGAGAGTAAACGTCTGGACAGTGCCGCGCAGGCGGCGGGGATCAGCCTCAGTTACATTAATGCTCACGGCAAACCACAGTCTATTGGCGCCGACACCAAAAGACGTTTGCTGGATGCCATGCACAAAACCGACGCGAAAGCGTCGGCCACGCCGGTACCGAACGTTAAAGTCTTCACCGCGGGCAAAAAGATGTCGCTGGCGGTGGAAGGACGCGGCGAGTTTACCTGGCTGCTGACCACCGAAGAGGGACATCAGCACAAGGGTCACGCCACTGGCGGCAAAGCATTCACCCTTCCGGCGAAGCTGCCGGAGGGTTACCACACCCTAACGCTCACCCAGGACGAGCTGCGCTTTCACTGCCGGTTGATCGTGGCGCCAAAACGTTGTTATGAGCCGCAGGCGTTGCTCGAAGGCAAAAAGCTGTGGGGTGCCTGCGTGCAACTCTACACCCTGCGCTCTGACAGCAACTGGGGCATCGGCGATTTTGGTGACCTGAAAAAGATGCTGGCATCGGTGGGGGAGCGCGGCGGCGCGTTTATCGGCCTCAACCCGATCCACGCCCTCTATCCGGCTAACCCGGAGAGTGCCAGCCCGTACAGCCCGTCGTCCCGTCGCTGGCTGAACGTGATTTACATCGACGTGAATGCGTTAGACGATTTCAAAAACAGCCCGGAAGCGCAGGCGTGGTGGGCACTTAGCACCACTCAGCAGGCGCTGAAGCAGGCGCGCGAAGCAGACTGGGTGGACTATTCCACCGTGACGGCGCTGAAGATGGCTGCCCTGCGTCTGGCGTGGAAAGGCTTTTCTCAGCGTGATGACGAGGAGATGGCCGCCTTCCGTCAGTTTGTGGCGCAGGAGGGCGAGAGCCTCTACTGGCAGGCGGCGTTCGATGCGCTGCATGCGTATCAGGTGAAAGAGGACGAAATGCGCTGGGGCTGGCCGGTCTGGCCGGAGGCGTATCAATCCGTCGACACGCCTGAAGTCAAAGCGTTCTGTAAAAAATACGCCGATGAAGTGGACTTCTACCTGTGGCTGCAGTGGCTGGCGTACAGCCAGTTTGCCGACTGCTGGCAGGTGAGCCAGGGCTATAAGATGCCGATCGGCCTGTATCGCGACCTGGCCGTTGGCGTGGCAGAAGGCGGGGCGGAAACCTGGTGTGACCGTGAGCTGTACTGCCTGAAGGCCTCCGTAGGCGCACCACCGGATATTCTGGGCCCGCTCGGCCAGAACTGGGGCCTGCCGCCGATGGATCCGCACGTGATGGCGGCGCGTGCCTACGAGCCGTTTATCGACCTGCTGCGCGCCAACATGCAGAACTGCGGCGCGCTGCGTATCGACCACGTGATGTCGGTGCTGCGCCTGTGGTGGATCCCCTACGGTGAGACGGCCGATCATGGGGCGTATGTTCAGTATCCGGTTGACGATCTGCTGTCGATCCTGGCGCTGGAAAGCAAGCGCCATCAGTGCATGGTGATCGGCGAAGATCTCGGTACCGTGCCGGTAGAAATCGTCAGTAAGCTTCGCGACAGCGGCGTTTACTCCTATAAAGTGCTCTATTTTGAAAACGACCATGAGAAAACCTTCCGCGCGCCGCAAGCGTACCCTGAACAGTCAATGGCAGTCGCGACGACGCATGACCTTCCTACGCTTCGTGGCTATTGGGAAAGCGGCGATCTGACGCTCGGTAAAACCCTGGGTCTCTATCCGGATGAAGATGTCCTTCGCGGCCTGTATCAGGATCGCGAGCTGGCGAAGCAGGGTCTGCTGGATGCACTGCATAAGCACGGCTGTCTGCCGAAACGCGCCGGGCATAAAGCGTCGCTGATGTCGATGACGCCGACGCTCAACCGCGGATTGCAGCGCTACATTGCCGACAGCAACAGCGCCCTGCTGGGCCTGCAGCCGGAAGACTGGATTGATATGGCGGAGCCGGTGAACATCCCGGGCACCAGCTATCAGTACAAGAACTGGCGCCGCAAGTTATCCACCACGCTTGAGACGATGTTTGCCGATGACGGGGTGAACAGGCTGATTAAAGATTTGGACAAGCGGCGAAAAGCAGTCGCGAAGAAGTGATAAAAAACCCCGCCAGTGGCGGGTTTTTTATTGCCCGGTGGCGCTACGCTTACCGGGCCTACATGGAGCGAGTAGGTCGGGTAAGGCGAAGCCGCCACCCGACTTATGGCATCAGACCACCATATTCAACAGCAGCACCCCGACCAGACCGCACACCGAAATAATGGTTTCCAGCGCGGACCAGGACTTGATGGTTTCACCGATAGTCAGGTTGAAGTACTCCTTGAACAGCCAGAAGCCCGGATCGTTCACGTGTGAGAAAATCACGCTACCGGAACCGACGGCAATAACCATCAGCTCAGGGCTGACGCCCGTGGTGGCAATCAGTGGCGCAACGATACCGCCCGCGGTGATTGCCGCAACGGTTGCAGAACCCAGCGCGATACGCAGAACTGCGGCGATAGACCAGGCCATCAGAAGCGGCGACACGTTGGTTTCATGCATCATGGCCGCGATGTATTTATCCACACCGCTATCGACCAGAACCTGCTTGAACGCACCGCCACCGCCGATGATCAACAGCATCATGGCAATGATTTTGATGGAAGAGGTCAGCGTGTCGTTGATCTGATCCATGGAACGACCGCGGTTCAGGCCGAAGGTGAACATCGCGATCAACACCGCAATCAGCGTGGCCATCACCGGGTCGCCGAGGAACTCAGCAACGGACAGGAACGCGTGACCTTTCGGCAGAACCATCTCAGCCACGGCGCGCATCGCCATCAGGATCACCGGGACCAGAGAGGTCCAGACGCTGACGCCAAAGCCAGGCATTTCTTCTTCGGTGAAGGTTTTCGCGCTGTACAGACCTTCCGGAATCGGCTTATCAATGCCTTTCAGGAAGCGGGCATAAACAGGGCCTGCCAGAATCACGGTTGGGATGGCCAGAATCGTACCGAACAGCAGGGTTTTACCCATATCGGCGTGGAAAATGGTGGCGATAGCGGTTGGGCCCGGGTGCGGTGGCAGGAAGCCGTGCGTCACGGACAGCGCTGCTGCCATTGGTACACCGACATACAGCAGCGGAATGCTCGCCGCCGCCGCAATGGTGAAGACCAGCGGCAGCATCAGCACGAAGCCCACTTCATAGAACAGTGCGAAACCGACGGTAAAACCGGTTAACACAACTGCCCACTGGATGTTCTTCTTACCAAACTTGTCGATAAGCGTGGTGGCAATACGCTGTGCGCCACCGCAGTCCGCCAGCATTTTGCCGAGCATGGCGCCAAAGCCCATGATCAACGCCAGGCTGCCGAGCGTGCCGCCGACACCCGCTTTAATGGAGCTAATAACTTTGACCAGCGGCATCCCTTGCATCAGACCGACTGCAAGTGCCACCAGAACCAGAGCGATAAACCCGTTCATTTTGAAACGGATCATCAAGAGCAGTAATAACACAACACCGATAGCAACGATGACTAATGGCATGATTTACCTGGCCTTTGAATTGTTATGGGTAACGTCATTGTTTCAACGACACGTTCCGGTTGTCCCAACTGGGAACAGAGTGGTTAACGGCACTAATACTGATACCTTGGAAACTATTTAGTTTAGTCGGCTGTTATGAGTGTGTTTAGTGCCCATGAGAATGATACGGGTAACATGACGTGATTGAGAATCACCCTGGAGGGCAAAATTTAAATTATGAGACGCAGGTCAACATATGGAGGTAAACGCAAAACGGTAACCGCAAGGTTACCGTTTTTAATGTTTTCACCCTCTCCCAGGGAGAGGGGCGGGGTGAGGGCATCAGACCGCACTATTTTTGTAGGCCCGGTAAGCGCAGCGCCACCGGGCAATACAGACGGGCAATGAATCAGTAGTAAGAGTGCTCGCCGCGCTGGTGTTCGGTCAGGTCACGCACGCCTTTCAGTTCCGGGAACTCGTTCAGCAGCTGCTTCTCGATCCCTTCTTTCAGGGTCACATCGACCATGGAGCAACCGTTACAGCCGCCGCCAAACTGCAGAATTGCGTAGCCTTCGTCGGTGATTTCCATCAGGGAAACGCGACCACCGTGACCGGCCAGCTGCGGGTTGATCTGGGATTGCAGCAGATACTCTACGCGCTCCATCAGCGGGGCATCGTCAGATACTTTACGCATTTTGGCGTTTGGCGCTTTCAGCGTCAGCTGCGAGCCCAGCTGGTCGGTGACGAAGTCGATCTCCGCATCTTCAAGATACGGCGCGCTCAGCTCATCAACATATGCCGTGAGCTGGTCAAAGTTAAGGGCAGTGTCGGTTGCTTCCACCGCGTCTGGCGGACAATAAGAGACACCACATTCTGCATTCGGAGTGCCTGGATTGATCACAAACACGCGGATCTGCGTCCCTTCTTCCTGATTTGCCAGCAGTTTGGCAAAGTGCGCTTGTGCAGAATCGGAAATACGGATCATAGCTTTGGCCTAATAGTTGACTAAATTACCTGGGTATAATCATACGCCCATTGGAGAAGGGCTACAAGGTACGGCACAGACACCATACCTGAACCGACGCGGCGCCGCTTTGCAAAAGCAGTCGGGAAAGTTCAGCAACGGTACTGCCTGTGGTGACGACATCATCCACAATCGCGATATGGAGCCCTTTGACGGCGAATTCAAGGCGAAAGGCGTTTTTGAGGTTCCTTTTGCGAAGCCGGGCGCTCAGCTGATGCTGAATGGCAGTGGCATGGCGGCGCGTCAGCGCAGCGGCTGGGTACTGACAGCCGAGCCACCGGGCGAGCGGGCGACAGAGCAGGTCGCTCTGGTTGTAGCCGCGTCGCCAGTGACGGCGCCGGTATAAGGGCACATTCAGCACCATATCCACTTTCGGCAGCGCGCGCGTGCGTCGTGCCTGCAACACCGCCAGCAATAACAGGCGGGCGAGAGGGCGAGCCAGCGCAATCTGGCCGGAAAACTTCAGCGCGTGGATAAGCCTGCTTAACGGTGGAACGTAATCATCGACCGCCACCAGGGCGCTCCACGGTGGTGGCTTTTTCAGGCAGCGACCGCAGGGAAACTGTGGACTGTACGCCGGTAAACCGCACTGCGGGCAGGTCGTGATGCGGCTTGCCAGCGAACGCGTGCAGACGGAACAGACTCCCCACGCGCTCAGCGCAAGTGGCATTCGACATAGCCAGCACAAGCCGGGCACTGTTAGCATAGACAACCTCCATGTAAAAAAGAGAACAGTAACTGATGAAGACGCTGTGGTGGCAGACCGTAGGGACGGGAAATCGCCATCTTGTGCTGCTGCACGGATGGGGATTGAATGCGGAAGTATGGCATTGCGTAAATGAGGAACTTGCCTCGCATTTCACGCTGCATCTGGTGGATTTACCCGGTTTTGGCCGCAGCCGCGGCTATGGGGCGATGTCGCTTGACGAAATGGCGCAGCAGGTTCTGGCCGCCGCACCGCAACAGGCTATCTGGCTCGGCTGGAGTCTGGGCGGGCTGGTGGCAAGTGAGGTTGCATTAACGAATCCTGAACGCGTGCAGGCGCTGGTAACGGTGGCCTCGTCGCCGAACTTCAGTGCGCAGGAGGAGTGGCCGGGTATTAAGCCGGACGTACTGAGCAACTTCCAGCGGCAGTTGAGCGAAGATTACCAGCGAACGGTAGAACGCTTCCTGGCCCTGCAGACGATGGGGACAGAGAGCGCCCGTAAGGATGCTCGTCTGCTGAAGCAGACCGTGCTGTCGCTGCCGATGCCGGATGTGGAGGTACTGAACGGGGGACTCGAATTACTGAAAACGGTCGACCTGCGTGAGCCACTGACCGCGCTGGCGGTGCCGCACCTGCGCATTTATGGTTATCTGGATGGGCTGGTTCCACGCAAAGTGGTGCCACTGCTGGATGAACTGTGGCCAGAGAGTCAATCGCTGACAATCGCCAAAGCGGCCCATGCGCCGTTTATCTCGCATCCTGCCGAGTTTTGTTCAGCGTTGATCGCCTTCAGTCACGAAGTGCCCACCACTCCCTGAGACAGGCTTTCCCTTCCGGGCAATGTTTACAACTGCCGGACAGACAACCGTCCGGCTCTTCCTGAATACGTATGGCTTTCCCCATCGCTTCCAGTCTTTCCAGCATGGCATCGATCATCGGCTGCGGCGTATGCAGGCTGAGGCTTAGCTGTTTTGCCTCCATACGCCCCTGCAACGCCAGTAAATCACGAACCTGAATCAACGATGCCATGGCTCCCCCTAGTGACAGTCGCCCGCCGGGCTGTTGCAGCAGGTCGCGGCGGTTTTACGGTTTGCCAGCAGGTTGATATCGACGCGGCTGCGTGCCCGGCGTAGCAGACCGAGAACGAGCACGTTAAACAGCACAACCGCCAGGATGCAGACCAGGCTGTAGCGCGGATGCTGGCTGAAGTTAACGGTCTGGTAAAAGAGCGTCGCCAGCGAGTAGGCGATGTTTAAGCCCCACAGGATGGAGAACCCCATCCAGCCGCGGCTGGACTCACGGGCTATCGCCCCCATCACCGAGATGCACGGAATATAGAGCAGGACAAAGATGAGGTAGCTGTAGGCTGCTGACGCGCTGCCAAATTTCTCGCTCATCACGCCCATGGCACCGGTGGCCATTTCGCCGTCGCCTTTGCTGGCTTCAATCGGGTTCGCCAGTACGCTCAGGCTGAAAGTGTCTTTCAGGCTCTGCCAGGTCTCTTCCACCGCGCCGAGCAGTTCATCACCGAGGTGGAATGCCGCCGGGTTAAACTCTTCTTCCTGGATATTCTCAGCGGTGTAAAGCGTGTTCAGGGTGCCGACCACCACCTCTTTTGCCATCGCGCCGGTGAACAGGCCAACGGTCGCCTGCCAGTTGTCTTCATGCACGCCAATCGGTTTAAACACCGGGGTAATGACGCGGCTCACGGAGGCGAGGGCGGAGTCGTTGATGTTATCCGCCGCCTGCCCGCTCAGGGTGAAGCTGTTCAGCGCGCTCAGGAAGATGCTGACGATAACAATCACTTTACCGGCGCGCAGCACAAAACCTTTCAGGCGCTGCCAGGTCTGGATCGCCAGGCTTTTCAGATGCGGCACGTGATACACCGGCAGTTCCATCACAAACGGCGACGCTTCCCCGCGCATGATGGTGTGTTTAAGCATGAGCCCGGTCAGGATCGCCATCACGATGCCCAGCACATACAGCGAGAAGACCGCCAGCGCCCCTTCCTGCCCAAAGAAGGCCGCGGCGAAGACCGCAAAGATAGCCAGTCGCGCCCCGCAGGACATAAATGGCGCCATCATGATGGTCATCAGACGTTCGCGAGGGGCATCAAGCGTGCGCGCACCCATTACCGACGGCACGTTACAGCCGAAGCCGACAATCAGCGGGACGAAGGATTTACCCGGCAGACCCAGGGCCTGCATCAGACGATCCATCACGAAAGCCGCACGCGCCATGTAACCGGAGTCCTCAAGGAACGAGAGGAACAGGTACATCATGCCGATTTGCGGTACCAGCGGCAGAACGGTGTTGATACCACCACCGATCCCCTGGGCGAGGAAAATGGTCAGCCATTCCGGGAAGTGCAGGGTGTAGCCCAGCCACTGAATACCGTGGACAAATATCGCCACAGAACCAGCATCGAAAATAGGCTGTAGCGCGCCACCGATGTTAATGGCGAGCAGGAACATCAGGTACATGACCAGTAAAAAGATCGGCAAACCGAGGAAGCGGTTAAGCACAATCTTGTCCACGGCGGCCGTAAAGCGGCTTGGCTCAGCCGTCAGGGCATTACTGACCACGTCGCAAATGGCGGCGATGGCCTGATAGCGCGCGTCGGCGATGTGCAGGGCCGGGTCATCGAGCTCATCGCTCAGACGCGCCAGCGCCACGTCCAGTTTGTCTGCGGCATGGCCCGCATAGGCGCGGCTGTAGATATCGCCTTCCAGCATCTGCAGGCCGAGCCACAGGCGCTGTCTGGCGGGCATGCTGTTGTCCATTTCCTGCGCCAGCAGACCGGCTTCGCGCAGAAGCGGTTGCGCATAGTGCACCAGCTCAACGTCGGCGTTGCCCGCGTGGCGGTCAATGGCCAGCTTCAGTGCGTCAATTCCGCGGGCACGGGTAGAAACCAGCGGCACTACCGGGCAGCCCAGACGCGCGGAGAGGGCGTCGACGTCGATACGCAGCTTTTGTTTCTCTGCGATGTCGAGCATGTTGAGCGCCACAATGCAGGGGATCCCCAGCTCAAGCAATTGCAGCGTCAGATAGAGGTTACGTTCCAGGTTAGATGCATCGACCACGTTGATTAACAGGTCCGCATCGCCACTCAGAATATAGTGACAGGCAATCTGCTCATCGAGCGAGGTTTGTGACGAAATGGTGGTTAAGGAGTAGGTGCCGGGCAGATCCACCAGGGTGACCTGATTGTCTGTCGTGGTGAACTGGCCTTCTTTACGTTCAACCGTTACGCCCGCCCAGTTACCCACACGCTGGCGTGCACCGGTGAGCTGGTTAAATAACGTTGTCTTGCCGGAATTAGGATTGCCAATTAAGCCAATAGTTAATTTTTTCATTGTTTTCGACTCACTGAAACCGCTGGCTTGTTATTGGGATAAGGCTTCGACTTCAATTAATGCGAGGTCTTTTTTACGCAGTACCAGATTCACGCGCCGGGTTTCAATATGAACGGGATCACCTAACGGGGCCACGCGCACCACCTGGAATGACGAGCCGGGGAGCATGCCCAGCGACAGCAGCTTTTGCCGATAGGCCGGGCTAATTTCGCGGGTAAAACCGGTAATTTTCCATGCACTGTCTGGAGTGAATTGCATAATGCCTGATTCCACGAAAGGTTAAATTATCTACTATGGGATGATAATGAGAATAGTTTTTATCAGCAATATGAAAACTGTGACGGAATGTTGTTAAGCGTATTAATTTACGGCCTGTTTGACCTTGCTCAATATTTGCTGAAATGACGGGAAAACGAAAAGGGGATTATTTGTTAACGGGGTGATAAATGGTGGTTTAAATATGGATATGCAATCGGTTTCATCTCTTGCGATATAATTTGTCCCCTCACCCCGGCCCTCTCCCCAAGGGAGAGGGCCGGGGTGAGGGGCATTTACAACCTTAGCGTTTCTTACCCATCGCGGCCGCCAGCGCATCCATCATTGCGCTGTTACCCGCTGGCTGCGCATCACGCCCGCGCGGCTTCGCGCCTTTAGCGGCAGGGCGTTGCTGCTCACGGCTACCGCCGTTACTGCCGCGGCGCGCGTTGGTTTCACCTGGCTGCTCGTCCAGACGCATGGTCAGGGCGATTCGCTTGCGCTGCAGGTCCACTTCCAGCACTTTCACCTTCACGATATCGCCCGCTTTGACCACCGTATGTGGATCTTCAACGAACTTATCGGCGAGCGATGAGATATGCACCAGGCCATCCTGATGCACGCCGATATCGACAAAAGCGCCAAAATTAGTGACGTTGGTGACGGCGCCTTCCAGCACCATGCCCGGCAGCAGGTCGTTCATGGTCTCGATGCCGTCGGCAAAGGTCGCGGTTTTGAACTCAGGACGCGGATCGCGGCCCGGTTTTTCCAGCTCTTTGATGATGTCGGTCACGGTCGGCACGCCGAACTGCTCGTCGGTGAAATCGACCGCTTTCAGGTTGCGCAGCGCGTTGCTGTCGCCCATCAGGTCTTTGAGTGCCTGCTGGGTCGCTGCCAGTATGCGCTCAACCACCGGGTAGGCTTCCGGGTGAACGGTTGACGCATCCAGCGGGTTATCGCCGTGGTTGATGCGCAGGAAGCCCGCACACTGCTCAAACGCTTTCGGCCCCAGACGGCTTACCTTCAGCAACTGCTGGCGGTTCTGGAACTGACCGTTCTCATCACGCCAGGCAACGATGTTCTGCGCCATCATGCGGGTTAAGCCTGCAACGCGGGTCAGCAGAGGAACGGAGGCGGTGTTCAGGTCCACGCCCACGGCGTTTACGCAATCTTCCACCACCGCATCCAGCTTACGCGCCAGCTGCGTCTGGCTCACGTCGTGCTGATACTGGCCCACACCGATGGATTTCGGGTCGATCTTCACCAGTTCCGCCAGCGGATCCTGCAGACGACGGGCGATAGAGACCGCACCACGCAGGGAGACGTCCAGGTCCGGGAACTCCTGGGCCGCCAGCTCTGACGCAGAATAGACGGACGCCCCGGCCTCGCTGACGATAACTTTCTGCGCCGTCACTTTCGGGAACTGTTTCTGCACGTCGAGGTAGAAACGTTCGGTTTCGCGGGAGGCCGTACCGTTGCCGATAGCCACCAGCTCAACGTTATATTTCTCGCACAGTGCGGCCACCACTACAGCGGCCTTCGCCGCCTGACCGGTATGCGGGTAAATGGTGTCGGTTGCCACCAGCTTGCCGGTGCCGTCAACCACCGCCACTTTTACGCCGGTACGCAGACCCGGATCGAGACCCATGGTCGCACGCAGGCCAGCAGGTGCGGCCATCAGCAGATCATGCAGGTTACGGGCAAAAACGTTAATTGCTTCGTCTTCCGCACGCTCGCGCACGGTGCCCATCAGTTCGGTTTCGAGGTGCATCAGCACCTTAATGCGCCATGTCCAGCTCACCACGCCTTTACGCCAGCTGTCCGCCGGGGCGTTATTCAGGCGCAGGCCGAGGTGATCGGTGATGATCTGCTCGCAGTGGCTCTCTTTTGGCGGCTCATCAAACTGCGGGTCGGCGTTGAGAGAGAGCTGCAGCACGCCTTCATTACGGCCGCGGAACATGGCCAGCGCACGGTGAGAAGGCACAGTTGAAATCGGTTCGTGGTGATCGAAGTAGTCGCGGAATTTCGCGCCTTCCTCTTCTTTGCCTGCCACCACGGTAGAGACGATGTGGGCGTTCTTCCACAGATAATCACGCACACGGGAGAGCAGGGCGGCATCCTCGGAGAAGCGCTCCATCAGAATGTAGCGTGCGCCATCAAGGGCCGCTTTGGTGTCTGCCACGCCTTTGTCAGCGTCGATAAATTTGGCCGCTTCGGTTTCCGGGTCGTGTGACGGTTCGTTCCACAGCAGCTCGGCCAGCGGCTCCAGACCTGCTTCAATTGCAATCTGCCCGCGCGTACGGCGCTTCGGTTTGTAGGGCAGATAGAGGTCTTCGAGTTCAGTTTTGCTCAGGGTGCCGTTAATGGCCTTTTCCAGATCGCTGGTCAGTTTGCCCTGTTCGCCGATGGATTTGAGGATTGCCTGACGGCGGTCTTCCAGTTCACGGAGGTAGCCCAGACGGGTCTCCAGGTTACGCAGCTGCGTGTCATCCAGACCGCCGGTGACTTCCTTACGATAACGTGCAATAAACGGCACGGTGTTCCCTTCATCAAGCAGGCGAACGGCAGCTTCTACCTGTTCGGCTCTGGCCTGAAGTTCACCCGCAATAATGCGGCAGAGCGAATCTTTCATCATGGCTTTATCATCTTGTGGGTCAAAAATCAGGGGATAGTTATACGGGCTGACACGGTAAAATGCCAGCCGTGGAGGGCGCTCTCGGACTATTTTACGTAGGTGATCTCATTGACGTACCAGCTCGCTTCTCCGGCAGGCGTCTGGACGACGGCTAAATCACCCACCTCCTTTTTCAGCAGCGCGCGGGCCATCGGCGAGTCGATGGAGATGTAATCCTTACGGCCAAAAATTTCGTCGTACCCGACAATGCGAAAGCGCAGGGTATTGCCATCATCATTCTCGATCTCTACCCACGCGCCGAAGAAGACTTTGCCCTCCTGCTGCGGTGAATAATCGACAATTTTAAGATTCTCGAGACATTTGGTCAGATAGCGTACCCGACGGTCGATCTCACGCAGCCGCTTTTTGTTGTACTGGTAGTCAGCATTTTCGCTGCGGTCGCCCAGGCTTGCCGCCCAGGTAACTTTTTTGGTCACTTCCGGACGCTCTTCGCGCCACAGGTAATCCATCTCTTTTTTGAGTTTTTCGTACCCTTCGCGGGTGATCAGGGGCGTTTTCATACTGTGACCTTCAGACTCGACTTCATTGCAAACATTGCGCACATTACGTATCACGTAGTCTATCAGACAGCGTTAATAATCATTTATGTGATGAATTGTGCAGATAAGCTGCTGTTAAATATGCTTTGTAACAATTTCGACTAGAATTTATACCAGAATTCGCTGGTCGAACCCGTGCACTTTTTTAGAATACGCTGTTATTAGACTATCCGAACCTTTGGGAGTACACACAATGCAAGAGAACTACAAAATTCTGGTCGTGGATGACGACATGCGCCTGCGTGCGCTGCTGGAACGTTATCTGACCGAGCAGGGCTTCCAGGTTCGTAGCGTCGCGAACGCTGAGCAGATGGACCGCCTGCTGACCCGTGAATCTTTTCATCTGATGGTCCTCGACCTGATGCTGCCGGGCGAAGACGGGCTCTCTATCTGTCGCCGTCTGCGCAGCCAGAGCAACCCCATGCCAATCATTATGGTGACGGCGAAAGGGGAAGAGGTCGACCGTATCGTGGGCCTCGAAATTGGCGCTGACGACTACATTCCTAAACCGTTTAACCCGCGTGAACTGCTGGCGCGTATTCGGGCCGTGCTGCGCCGTCAGGCGAACGAACTGCCAGGCGCACCGTCGCAGGAAGAAGCGGTGATTGCGTTCGGGAAGTTCAAGCTGAACCTCGGCACGCGTGAGATGTTCCGTGAAGACGAGCCAATGCCGCTCACCAGCGGCGAGTTCGCGGTACTGAAAGCGCTGGTCAGCCACCCGCGTGAGCCGCTCTCCCGTGACAAGCTGATGAACCTGGCGCGCGGCCGTGAATACTCGGCAATGGAACGTTCCATCGACGTGCAGATCTCTCGTCTGCGCCGCATGGTGGAAGAAGATCCGGCGCATCCTCGTTATATTCAGACCGTGTGGGGTCTGGGCTACGTGTTCGTCCCGGACGGCGCTAAAGCATGAGGCGAATGCGCTTCTCACCGCGAAGCTCGTTTGCCCGTACCCTGCTTTTGATTGTCACCCTGCTGTTTGTCAGCCTGGTGACAACCTACCTGGTGGTGCTGAACTTTGCGATCCTGCCGAGCCTTCAGCAGTTTAATAAGGTCCTGGCGTACGAAGTACGTATGCTGATGACCGATAAACTGCAGCTGGAGGACGGCACGCAGTTAGTGGTTCCTCCGGCGTTTCGCCGTGAAATCTACCGTGAACTGGGCATTTCGCTCTATTCGAATGAAGCGGCGGAAGACGCGGGTCTGCGCTGGGCACAGCACTATGAATTCCTCAGCCAGCAGATGGCGCAGCAGCTGGGGGGCCCGACGGAGGTGCGTGTTGAGGTCAACAAAAGCT
Organism: Enterobacter cloacae complex sp. OE43NF; assembly: GCF_023544405.1. Taxonomy (NCBI): domain Bacteria; kingdom Pseudomonadati; phylum Pseudomonadota; class Gammaproteobacteria; order Enterobacterales; family Enterobacteriaceae; genus Enterobacter; species Enterobacter cloacae complex sp. OE43NF. The sequence goes on along the minus strand of NZ_JAMJFW010000003.1, from coordinate 59,685 downwards.
CGCCGGTCGTCTGGCTGAAAACCTGGCTGTCGCCCAATATCTGGGTGCGCGTTCCGCTGACCGAAATCCACCAGGGCGACTTCTCGCCGCTGTTCCGCTACACCCTTGCCATCATGCTGTTAGCGATAGGCGGCGCGTGGCTGTTTATCCGTATACAGAACCGACCGCTGGTCGACCTGGAACACGCTGCGCTCCAGGTCGGTAAAGGGATCATTCCGCCGCCGCTGCGTGAATATGGCGCATCGGAGGTGCGTTCGGTGACGCGCGCGTTTAATCATATGGCGGCTGGCGTCAAACAGCTGGCGGATGACCGTACGCTGCTGATGGCGGGCGTCAGCCATGATCTGCGTACGCCACTCACGCGTATCCGACTGGCGACGGAGATGATGGGCGAAGAGGACGGTTATCTCGCCGAGTCCATCAACAAGGATATCGAAGAGTGTAACGCCATCATTGAGCAGTTTATTGACTACCTGCGTACCGGGCAGGAGATGCCGATGGAGATGGCTGACCTGAACGCGGTGCTGGGCGAAGTGGTGGCGGCTGAAAGCGGCTACGAGCGTGAGATTGATACCGACCTTCAGGCCGGTGAAATTCAGGTTCGTATGCACCCGCTCTCCATCAAGCGCGCGGTGGCAAACATGGTGGTGAATGCGGCTCGCTACGGTAATGGCTGGATTAAAGTCAGCAGCGGATCGGAACTCAACCGCGCCTGGTTCCAGGTGGAAGATGACGGTCCGGGTATCAAGCCCGAGCAGCGTAAGCATCTGTTCCAGCCGTTTGTGCGCGGCGACAGCGCGCGCAGCACCAGCGGAACCGGTTTAGGCCTGGCGATTGTGCAGCGTATTGTTGATAACCATAACGGGTTGCTGGAGATTGGTACCAGCGAGCGGGGTGGGTTGAGCATTCGCGCCTGGTTGCCGGTGCCGGTGACGCGGGGGCAGGTGAAAGAGGGGTAATCGGGGTGCGGCCTGATGCCCTCACCCCGGCCCTCTCCCACGGGGAGAGGGAGAAACCATTAAAAAAGGCAACTTTCGTTGCCTTTTTGCTTTTACCTACAGCTTCGGTCCCGCACTCACCAGCGCTTCACCCGCCGGGGTATCGGTATACTTCTCGAAGTTCTCAATAAACAGCTTCGCCAGCGTTTCCGCTTTCTCACGCCACTGTTCCGGGGATCCGTAGGTGTTACGCGGGTCAAGGATATGCGTATCCACGCCCGGCAGCGCCGTTGGAATAGCCAGATCAAACATCGGCAGGGTGAAGGTTTCAGCGTTATCCAGAGAACCATCCAGAATGGCGTCGATAATGGCGCGGGTATCTTTGATGGAGATACGCTTGCCGGTACCGTTCCAGCCGGTGTTAACCAGGTACGCCTGCGCCCCGGAGGCCTGCATGCGTTTTACCAGCACTTCTGCGTACTGCGTCGGGTGCAGCGACAGGAAGGCCGCGCCGAAGCAGGCAGAGAACGTTGGGGTTGGCTCCGTCACGCCCCGCTCGGTGCCCGCCAGTTTGGCGGTAAAACCGGAGAGGAAGTGATACTGCGTCTGGCTGGCAGTCAGGCGGGAAACCGGCGGCAGCACGCCGAACGCATCCGCCGTCAGGAAAATCACCTTCGTCGCATGACCCGCTTTCGACACCGGCTTCACAATGTTGTCGATGTGATAGATCGGGTAGGAAACGCGGGTGTTTTCGGTTTTGGATGCGTCGTCGAAGTCGATAGAGCCGTCGGCACGTACGGTGACGTTTTCCAGCAGCGCATCGCGGCGGATGGCATGGAAGATATCCGGCTCAGCTTCTTCAGACAGACGAATGGTCTTCGCGTAGCAACCGCCTTCGAAGTTAAACACGCCGTCGTCATCCCAGCCGTGTTCGTCATCCCCAATCAGACGACGTTTTGGATCGGTAGACAGGGTGGTTTTACCGGTGCCGGACAGGCCAAAGAACACCGCCACATCCCCTTTTTCACCGACGTTCGCTGAGCAGTGCATAGAGGCGATACCGCGCAGCGGCAGCAGGTAGTTCATGACCGAGAACATGCCTTTCTTCATCTCGCCGCCGTACCAGGTACCGCCAATCAGCTGGATACGCTCGGTCAGGTTAAAGGCGATAAAGTTCTCGGAGTTCAGGCCCTGCTCTTGCCACTGTGGGTTGGTGCATTTGGCACCGTTCATCACGATGAAATCGGGTTTGAACGTCTGCAGCTCTTCGTCGGTTGGACGAATAAACATGTTTTTCACGAAATGTGCCTGCCAGGCCACTTCGGTGATAAAACGCACGGAAAGACGGGTGTCGGCGTTAGCGCCGCAGAAAGCGTCGACAATGAACAGACGCTTGCCGGAAAGTTGTTGGGTGACGAGCCCTTTCAGATGCTGCCAGGTTTCCGGGGAGAGCGGTTTGTTATCGTTCTTCCCTTTGCCCTTGTCAGCCCACCACAGCGTGTCGCGGGTGGTTTCGTCTCGGACGATATACTTATCTTTCGGCGAACGACCGGTAAAGATACCGGTATCGACGGCGATAGCACCAAGGTTAGTCAACACACCTCGCTCGTATCCTTCCAGTGCTGGATTGAGCTCTTCCTGATACAGCGTATCGTAATCGGGGTTGTAGACGATTTCCTGGACGTCGTGAATACCATAAGCCTTGAGATCTTGCGGGGTTAAACCAGTAACACGCATATCACTGCTCCTTAGCCAATATGTACTGCCTGAAATTGTAGGGTTTTTCTGAGGTTGTTAACCGCGACGGGGCTCATAGATTTACGTATCTGGTCAAAACCCTTACTAACGGAAAACGCTGCGACTCCAGTCACAGGGCAGGCGGATTATCGCAGGAATCGCTTTTTTGTTGGGGAAAATGTTCCGAAAAGGTTAATGGCTGGTGATTTTATCGGAAAGAATGTGAATGTAATCGCATACACGTAAGAAAATTACGTAAGGGTTACAGTATGAAAACGATTCATGTCGTCCGCGGATTGATGAAACAATACGCTTTTCTGGAAAAGGGATGAGAGATGGAAAACAGTGAAACGTTATCCCCTTCAACGCGCCTGGCCATCGTGCTGGCGGGCGCTTTACAGGGGCTGATTTGCTATGGGATCAGCGAGTACATTGCGTATGCGAAATTGCCATCCGATACGGTGTGGTCTTTGTGCGTGATGCCTGCAACGGTGGCGATGACCGCCACTGTCGCGCTTTCCGTGACGTCATTCAGAAAACCGTTACTCTGGCTGGCGCTCGCGATCGTTGGCGTTGTTGTCGCCGGTATGGGGGCCTGGCTTAAGTGGAGCGTGTCCGGGCTTGAACACTGGCAAATTAAAGAGGCCGTGCTCGTCTGGGGCTTTCATCTTCTGTTGATGATGCTATTGATGTTGCCATGGCTGCAAAGGCGTCTGTCGCCTGCGACGACGGCCTCGTTCTACAGTGATTTTTACGATAAGCACTGGCACAACGCGCTGACTATACTCACTATTTTTATCTCTAACGGCCTCTTCTGGCTGGTGCTTTTCCTCTGGGCTGAACTCTTCAAACTCATTGGCATTCAGTTTTTTGATCGCCTTTTCTTCCAGTCTGACTGGTTTATTTCAGTGGCGATTGGCGTGGTTTCTGCCAGTGTCGCCGTGCTGGCGCGTATGCAGGTGCGCTTGATGCGTGCATTACAGAACCTGCTTACCCTGATCGCCACCGGCCTGTTGCCTCTGATGGCGGCCTTAGCGCTGCTGTTCATTGGCGCATTGCCCGTGATGGGCTTTGAGGCCATTTCCGCACGGATATCCGCGGCGGGCCTGCTGACCGCCTTAGCGCTACTGCTCCTTTTTCTGGTGACGATTGTCTGGCATCCGCAGCGTCAGACGCTACCTTACTATGCGCTTCTCAACGGGATGGTTCGTCTCGCCATCGCTATCGTTCCCGCCTATCCGGTGTTAGCAGGGTGGGCGTTATGGCTGCGCATTTCGCAATATGGCTGGTCGCCGGAGCGTCTGTATGGCGTGCTCATTACGCTGGTGGCGCTGGTCTGGGCGGTAGGATTTTGCATAAGCGTTGTCTTCTGTCGCCGCCAGGCACAAAAGCTGCAGGCGTCCGTTATCCCGCTAACGGGGTTACTTGCGCTCATTCTCCTGATCCTGATTCATACGCCGGTGCTTGATCCGTGGCGTATCAGCGTTGAAAGCCATATGGCGCGCTACCACGACGGACGCATCAACGCGGATCAGGTCAGCCTGTATATGCTCAGCAACAGCGGGCGTAAGGGACGCGAAGCCATGCAGACGCTGCAATACGATCGGCAGTTTATGGCTGAGCCAAAGCGCCAGCGTGAGCTGTACGGCCTTCTAAGCGGAAACCGGGACGGAGCAGGGAAGATGACAGCCGGGATGCTTGAGAAGCAGTTCACACTCGCACCGGGTACGTCTCGCCCCGACAAGGGGTTATGGCAGGCGATGCTGAATAACCAGTACCGATTTGATTCCTGCAGCCGCGAGCGGAAAACCTGTTTACTGATGTCACTGGATCTGAACGGCGACGGCAAGCCTGAAGCGGTGATTTATCAGTTTAGCGACCGCACGATTGTGGTGTACACGCAAACCGGTACCGGCTGGAAGCTGGCAGGCGATACCTGGAAAATGCCTGATGGTTTATCACGGGAAGAGCTGGAACGCGCAGTGCAGCAGGGGAAGGTGAAACCCGCTGTGAAGCCGTGGGCAGATATTGAGATCTTCGGTGAACGCGTAGAGATAAACTACGATAATGCACTGGTGCGTTAACAAAACGGCTCCTTGTGGAGCCGTTGCTTTATGATCAGTGAACCTGCGGATCCGCCGGAGAGGCGTTGTTGCGGATCTCAGCGATATCCATCGAGTTGAACACATAGTGCGTACCGCAGTAGTCACAGTGCATATCGATTTCACCGTCTTCAGCCATAATGCTGTCGATCTCTTCATCCGGCAGGGTTTTCAGTGCGCCAGCGCAGCGTTCACGTGAACAGGTGCACTTAAACTCCACGGCCTGCGGATCGTAAACCGTCACCTCTACTTCATGATACAGACGCCACAGCACATCGGTCGCCGACAGGCTGAACAGCTCTTCCGCCTTGATGGTTTCGGTCAGCGTCGCCAGGTGCTCAAAATCATTGGTCTGCGCATCCTGTGCGGGCAGAACCTGCAGCAGCATACCGCCTGCAGCGGGTTGCCCGTCTACTTCACCGGTACGGATAAACAGGCGAGTTGGCAGCTGTTCTGAACGCATGAAGTAATCTTCCAGACAGGCGGCCAGGGTATCACCTTCCAGACCGACCACGCCCTGATAGCGTTCACCTTCTTCCGGGGAGATGGTGATCACCAGGTAGCCATTCCCCACCAGCGTTTTCAGGTCGGCATTTTCAGGAACGTCGCCCTGAACGCGCGCGACGCCGCGCATCTGCTGCTGATTGTTACCGTTGATCACGGCCAGCGACATCGGGCCATCACCCTGTAGCTGCACGGTGATATCACCGGCAAACTTCAGCGTGGCGGTCAGCAGGCTGGTGGCAACCAGCAGTTCGCCCAACAGGGTTTTCACCGGCAGCGGGTAGTTGTGGTTTTCCAGAATCTGTTTCCAGGTTTCGGATACGGTGACCAGCTCGCCACGCACGGCGAATTGTTCAAACAGATAGCGGTGTAATTGGTCGTGTTGGGCCATAATAGTCTCTCGTGCAGGTGAGGGTTACTCGGTCTCACCGTGTTTAAATTTCATCAGGTCGCGGCGCTCTTTTTTATCCGGTCGCCGGTCCGGGTGGGGCATGGTCAGCGCATTCATTTTGCGCGCCAGCGCGGTCTTTTCGCGCTTTTCAATGCTCTCAGCCGTCTCTTCATAAAGCTGTACGGCTTCAGATGCGGGCCGTCGTTGTTCGGTAATGGCTTTAATCACCACCGTTCGTTCATCGTTGCCCTGACGCAGCGTTAAGGTGGCATTCAGTTCAACCAGCTTACTCGGCTTGCTACGCTGGCCGTTGTAATGCACCTTTCCGCCGTCAATCATCTCGCGGGCAAGGGCGCGCGTTTTATAAAAACGGGCTGCCCACAGCCATTTATCCAGTCTTACCCCATCTGAGGGTTTTTCTTTCATGGCGTCTCCTTCACGGTCAGTGAGGGGATCATCTGACGATAGTCGCCCAGCCCCGGATGCCGCAGATAGCTTTTGTCCGCCAGGCCGGAGTCAGGATTGGTCACGCCCAGGCAGTAGCGAATGCCAAACGCCGCAGCGGAATCCAGAATGGGCTCGCTGTCATCAATGAACAGCGTGCGTTCCGGCTGTAAACCGGTCTCTTCCTTCACCGCATGCCACAACCGCTGATCCTCTTTCGGATAACCAAATGTGTGGGTGGAAAGTAATAAATCAAGGTGTGACGCAAGACCCGTATGTTCCAGCTTCACGGCCAGATTATGCGGATGGGCGTTGGTCAGCAAAATACGGCGCTTGCCGCTTGCTTTCAGCGCATCCAGGAAGGGCACGGTGTCCTCACGCAGTACGGCGCGCGGGCCCTGGGCGGTGGTCATGGCACAAATATCCAAACCGAGTCGTTCGCTCCAGTAGTCCAGACAGTACCAGTTTAGCGTATGTTGCACCGCGCTATATTGCGAACGAATGAATTCCTGCGCTTCTGCCGGGGAGATACCCTGCTGTTCGCCATAGGTCTCCGGGACCAGCTTTTGCCAGAAGTAATTATCAAAGGCGAGATCGAGCAGCGTGCCGTCCATATCCAGCAGGACGGTATCAACCTCCTGCCAGGCGATATCAAGATGCATAGGGGAACTCCAGCCAGAAGAAACGTGCGCGACAGGGTAGCACAACTTGTCGCGCAGCGATGTTATCCGATCAGGCTCTCAGAGGAGGGGACCAGCTTAGGATTAAGGCAATTTTCGTAGTATTGCTGGATCTCAGCAAGCCGGGTGCGCGAACGCTGGTAACGGCGCAGGGCCATAATGCCGTTCCAGAAAATAGACACCAGCATGGCGATCATCAGTAGTGATGTACCGATATAACGCCATAAACCCGCGCTGTCAGGCATCCGGTGCAGGCCGATATGGCGCGTACCGTTGGCATCGGTAAAGATACTGGTCACAATCCCTTCGGCACTGAATGGCGTTTGCATCAGCATCTGCGCCAGACGTTGGAACTGCCCCCATTGTTCCTGAGCCGGGTAGTCGTACAGGGCAATTTGCGGATAAGGCTGATCGACCAGGTCGCTGCCTTCATCGCTGACAATCACAAAGCCGCCAGGCGCCGGGCTATTCAGCGCCTGGGCCGCACGGGTGGTTTCACGCATCACAAACGGCGCGGTAGAGGTCGCCACCAGGTTATCCAGCGATTCGGCACTCACTGGGCGCAGTAGCACGTTCACGCCGTCCAGACGACCCGCTTCGGCGCGCTTCACCAGCGAGTCCCAGTCTTTGCTGTTACCCAGGTTCACGAGCGCATTTTTAAGGCGAACGCACTCATCCTGTGCGGAACATAAATCCTGTGTTTTCAATACGATTTCGCCAAAGTCATCCAGCAGTACCATTCCGGATTTCTGAATGGCAGAACGCAGGGCAGGGCTGACGCGTGAATCATCATCGGTTTTCGGGTGCAGCTGGCGGTTGAGCGTCTGGGTGAGCGCAGTGGCTTTATTGACGACATCTGATTCCGGCAGCGGCAACGGCGGCGCATCGTTCCAGACGATTTGCGAGCAGTCGAACGGCATGAACGGCGAGTTCTGACGGGTATTCCAGGCCCCTGGGGTGTGGATGTTACACATCCCGGTCCCCTTCAGACGGAGCGTATCACCCACCCGCACGCCAGCGTCATCCAGCTGCTTAACGCTGGTGGCTTCTACGGTTTGTGCCCCTTTGATCCACGACAGGGTGAATTTGATGGGCATATCCAGCGGCACGAACAGCAGCAACAGAGCAAAGACCAGCGCTGCGCCCCCGGCGATAACCGTACTGCGTAGCCAGTGCTGAAGCGGGAAGTTTTTCACTTCATCGTGCAGGGAGAGGAAGCGCCCCTGACGCACAACATGGCGGTCAAGATAGATATCAATATCGGTTTTATGCCCCAAATCCTGTGCAATCCATGGCTGCCAGTGGCGCGGATAGATAAGGTCAATAATCCCGAGGGAGATATTGTTGATATGTTCCTGATCGTTCTCACCGAACAGGCCCCAGCGCTTAGGGGTGCCGCGCAGGCAGTGAATTTCACGCAAAGAGGTTTTGGCCGGAGGCGCAAACAGCCCCCACAGCCCGGCGGCCAACAGCAGCAGCGCACCGCCCGCGAGCCACGGGACAAACACATCCGGCGTCAGCAGACAGAAGAAAAAGAGCAGGAAGGCGGCCACAATCAGGACCGCCTCGCGAATGCCATCCGGACGACTCAGGGCGTGCTCTTCATGAGTCTCCTGACGAATGTTCAGCAGTTCAATTTGCTCGGTCTCTTCACCGCGAATGGAGGCCTGCTTTGAACTCGCGCGTTCCAGCGCAAAGCGCGGTGCTTCATGAATGTATTCATTCAGCGTATGGCCGTTCAGGGAGATGACCAGCGGCAGCGAATCGGTATGGATAAGCTCAACGCTGTTTTCGTCATTAATGTACTGCTCCCAGGAGGGAGGCAGATGCACTTCAACGGAGTCGAGGTAGTAACGCCATTTATTGGGATCGTCAGTCGTGATGCCATAACGGGTGATGGAGCGCGTCACGCAGAGCACGGTGTCGCTTTGTGCGTTCAGATTGAGGGTGACAGGCGCAGCCGTAGCCCCCGTTGGCCCGGGCGTTAACTGGGAACGGTTGAGGGTTTCGAGATAGTTCTCAACAGCATCGCGCTCTTCTTGCGTGAGTTTACGCGTTGTGGCACCGGCAAAGGCCGTTAAAAAGGGCAGCCTGAAACGACGCTGTACGCGACGCCTGTATACCCACCCTGCAACTAAAGCGCCGGCCAGCATAGCAGCGAGAACGATCAAAATGGTGCTCATGCTTTCCCCATCTTACTTTATCTTCTTACAGGTGTAGTCAGTGCACCTTTAACAATGAATGAGAGTCTGTGGTTGGCTATCGGCAAGCATGGAGTCGAACTTGAGCATTCTGCAGCGCATCCCAGTGACCGATGATGATAGCAAAGCCTGTCATGGCGCGATATCAGCAAATTCCTGGAAACATTTCAACCTCTTGACATTTGTTTTGATTTGAGGATTGATTCCTGTCAGGTTGCACAAATGTAAATAAAGAACAATTGACATTGCCGAAACCGTGCGGCGTATCGCACAATAAAGTCAGTTCACACTTCAAAGACCCGTCAAGATGAGCAAACCACTACAAAAACCCACCATTCTGAGTGTTGAAACTGTCGCGAAATCCCGGCTGTTTAATGTCGAAAGTGTGGACCTGGAGTTCAGCAACGGCGTGCGTCGCGTTTATGAACGTATGCGCCCCTCATCGCGTGAAGCGGTGATGATCATCCCCATTGTTGATGACCATCTGATTTTGATCCGCGAGTATGCAGTGGGCACGGAATCTTATGAACTGGGTTTCTCGAAAGGGCTTATTGATCCGGGTGAAACGGTCTTTGAAGCAGCAAACCGCGAGCTGAAAGAAGAGGTTGGGTTTGGCGCGAAAGAGCTATCGTTCCTGAAAAAGCTGAGCATGGCTCCCTCCTATTTTTCCAGCAAAATGAACATTGTGGTGGCTGAAGATCTTTACCCTGAATCGCTGGAAGGTGACGAGCCGGAGCCGCTGCCCCAGGTTCGCTGGCCACTGGCGCACCTGATGGATTTGCTGGAAGATCCTGACTTCAATGAGGCGCGTAACGTGAGCGCGCTGTTCCTGGTGCGGGAATGGCTGAAGGGGCAGGGGCGGCTGTAGTGGCCTGATGCCCCAACCCTCTCCCACGGGAGAGGGAACAAACACAAAAACGGCAACCCGAGGTTGCCGTTTTGCTTTGGTGTCAGAACAGCTCGTGCGTCTCGCCGTTATCAATAATCTCTGTACCCACCTCATGCACCGCCTGCGTGGTTGGCTGCGTACCTTCGATGAAATACTCCTCACGGCTATTGCCACCGTTGGCTAACTGCCCGGTGCTGCGGTCGATATTGACCGTGACCACGCCCGGCGGTGGCGTCAGCGGCTGCTCCGGCACGCCCTCAAGAACGGATTTCATATAGGCATCCCAGGCTGGTTGCGCACTTTTGGCCCCACCTTCGTAGCCGGAAATCTGATCTTTGATCGCGCCAGACGCCGTGGTGCGGCCTAAATCGCGGCGGTGATCGTCAAAACCGATCCAGACCGAAGTCACCACGCCCGGGCCGTAACCGGAGAACCAGGCATCTTTCGAGCTGTTGGTGGTCCCGGTTTTACCGCCGATATCGTGGCGCTGTAAATCACGCCCGGCACGCCAGCCGGTACCCTGCCAGCCCGGTTCACCGAAGATGTTGGTATTCAACGCGCTCTTGATCAGGAATGACAGCGGGGTGTTGATCACATGCGGGGCATACTCCTGCGCACCGCTCTGCGCCACCAGCGCCTGGTTTGCCTGTTCCAGCTGTGGCTGCGGCACCACGCCGTTCGGCTGCTCCTGCGACACGGCGACATCTTCCATGTCCTTGTTTTCAAGCACGTCAGACTTCGGCGTATTGCCGTAAATCACCGGAATATCGCACTCCGCACAGGCAATTTTCGGTTTCGCTTCGAACAGCACCCCGCCCTGGTCGTTTTCGATTTTACTGATGAAGTACGGGTCGATCAGGAAGCCGCCGTTGGCCATGACCGAATACCCCCGCGCCACTTGCAACGGCGTGAACGATGCCGAGCCTAACGCCAGCGATTCGGTGCGCACGATGTTCTGTGCCGGGAAGCCAAAACGTTGCAGATACTCTGCCGCGTAATCGACGCCCATCGCACGCATTGCACGCACCATCACCACGTTTTTCGACTGACCCAGCCCCTGACGAAGGCGAATAGGACCTGCGTATTCCGCCGGCGAGTTCTTCGGCTGCCAGTCGGAACCGGCACCGGCATCCCAGCGAGAGATCGGCACGTCATTGAGGATACTGGCAAGCGTTAAGCCTTTATCCATCGCCGCCGTGTAGAGGAACGGTTTGATATTCGAACCGACCTGACGAAGCGCCTGCGTCGCGCGGTTGAATTTGCTCTGGTTGAAATCAAACCCACCCACCAGCGCCAGCACGGCACCGTTTTGCGGGTTAATGGAGACCAGCGCGGAGTTGACGTCTGGCACCTGCGCCAGCCACCAGGCATCGCCCACCTGACGCACCCAGATTTGTTGTCCGGTTTGTACGACATCGGTCACTTTGCGTGGCGTTGGTCCCTGTAAGGTGTCAGAGCGGTACGGACGCGCCCAGCGGATCCCGTCCATACGCAAGGAGACTGAGGTGCCATCCGCAAGCGTTGCTACGGCTTCCTGAGGCGTGGCCTGCGTCACCACCGCAGGCAGCAGCGGGCCGTAGGTAGGCAGCGCTTTCAGCGTACTGGTGATTTTTTTACTGTCCCAGGCGCTTTCGCCCACCTTCCACAGCACGTTGGACGGGCCGCGATAGCCGTGACGCATATCGTAGTCCATCACGTTATTTCTCACCGCATCCTGTGCTGCCTGCTGCCCTTTACGGGTAACCGTGGTGTATACGCGATAACCATCTTCATAGGCCTTATCCCCATAACGGCTGACCATTTCCTGGCGAACCATTTCGGTCAGATACGGGGCAGAGAAGGCGATCTCCGGCGCATGGTAGTTGGCGTCGATGACATCGTTGCGTGCCTGCTCATATTCACTCTGGCTGATGTAGCCTTCGCTCAGCATACGTGACAGAACGACATTGCGACGTGCGGTGGCGCGATCGAGCGAGTAGAGCGGGTTAAACGTGGACGGGGCTTTAGGCAGGCCGGCAATGGTCGCCATTTCGCTTAAGGTCAGTTGCTCCACGGGCTTGCCGAAGTACACCTGTGCCGCAGCACCCACGCCATAGGCGCGATAACCGAGATAGATCTTGTTGAGGTAAAGCTCAAGGATTTCGTCTTTACTCAGCAACTGCTCAATGCGGATCGCGAGGAACACCTCTTTTATCTTACGTATCAGCGTCTTTTCAGGGCTGAGGAAGAAGTTACGCGCCAGCTGCTGCGTAATGGTACTTGCCCCCTGAGAGGCATGCCCGGAGAACAGCGCAACGCTTGCGGCACGGAAAATCCCCACCGGGTCAACGCCGTGGTGTTCGTAAAAACGGCTGTCCTCTGTGGCGATGAAGGCCTTCACCATCACAGGGGGAATTTGGTTTAAGGTCAGCGGGATACGGCGTTTTTCGCCGTACTGCGCCATCAGCTCGCCGTCGGCGCTGTAGACCTGCATTGGGATCTGGAGCCGCACATCACGAAGCGTAGCGACATCAGGTAGCTGCGGCTCAATATATTTGTACAAACCATAAATCGAGCCTGCTCCCAGCAGAATGCAACACACTGCAAGGATTAATAAATACTTTACGAACTTCACCGGAGATTTCCCATCTGGTTTCACTTGGGCAGTTTCTAAACAATCGCGCGGTAGTATAAAGGCAAGCCTGATTCATTGATATAGCCGTCACGGCGACGGGCGATAAGGAGATCGTGAAGCATGGCTTTCAAAACATGGCAAACGGGCGTTCATATTCAACAAGATAGGGTGCTGATTGTCGCGCTGGTTCGTGAGCGTCTCAGCTGGTGTCTGCGCCGCTGGTGGGCGATACCGCTGACGGAAGGCATCATCCTCGACGGGAAAATTTGTCAGCCAGAACAATTGCTTGACGCATTACGCGGCTGGCGGCGTACGTTGCCGCATCAGCACCGGGTGTTTCTCTCATTTCCGGCGGCGCGTACCCTGCAAAGATCGTTGCCCCGCCCGGCTATCGCTCTGCGCGACAGCGAACAGCTCTCCTGGCTAGGGGCTGCGCTCTCGCGTGAGCTGGAGATGTCCCCTGATGCGCTGTGCTTCGATTACGCGCAGGACACGTTCAGCAACACATTTCATGTCACCGCTGCGCAAAACAAAGAGGTTGAAACACTACTGACGCTCGCGAAAACGCTGCATTTACGGCTGGTGACGATTACCCCGGATGCCAGCGCGCTGGCAAATTTTCTTCCTGCGGTGGCACCGGCGCAGTGTGTCGCGTGGCGAGACGAACATCAGTGGTTGTGGGCAATGCGCCACCAGTGGGGACGCCGCTTCGCTACCGAGGCCAAAAGCGTGGCTGAACTGGCGGCACTGCTGGCTCTCGCGCCGGACGATATCGCGCTGTTTGATAGCCAGCGCGACCCGTGGGAGTTCGTCTCTCGCTGTCAGCCCCCGCTGCCGGAGTGCGGTGCCGATTATACCGTCGCGCTGGCGCTGGCCATGAGCGAGGTGCCTGAATGAGCATGACCAATCTTCTTCCGTGGCGACAGCAACGACGCGCGCGCCGCGTGCGGTTCTGGGGAGGGCTGTCTGCGGCCACCTGTATTCTGACGCTGGCAACGGTCTTCAGTCTGAGCATGCACGCCCACCTGAAACTGCACGCCCTGCAGGCTGAACTGGCGGGCATGCAGACCGTGCAGCGCGCGCTGTCTTCTCGTCTACCTCTTGCCACACCCGCTCCCACGCGCCAGCCACAGCGTATGGCGTGGCACCCGGTGCTGGCGTCACTCTCCGATGCCATTCCGGCTCAGGCCTGGTTCACTGAGCTTCGTTACCAACCGCCCTCTTTGATGATTAACGGCTATGCCTCAGCACTGCCCGCCCTGTCGGCAATGGGTGATGCTCTGCGACAAATAGCGGGTTTTACCCCAGGGTCAGCAGGGGAGATACGGCAGGATAATCACGGGCGCTGGATGTTCACTTTTCAGCTCACAGGCCAGGGGTAACGTGTGAACAGAATATTTGAACGCTGGTCTGAGAGCCGTCGCCGGTACCGGCTCCTGTGCGGTGGGCTGGGCGTTGCCTTGTTGTGGGGAACCGCATGGGGCCTGTTCCTGAGGCCGCTTAATTCACAGCTTGCTGCGCTTCAGAAGCAAATGGCCGACGCCGTCCAGCGCCATGCGACGCTCTGGCCTGTCGCCAGCAACGCGCCGCGCCGGACACCTGAGCCTGACGCACGCCCGGTGGTGCGCTTTTCCCCGCTGGATTTTCAGGCTGATGGCGCAACGCTGGTGCACTGGAAACCCCTTCCGGGCGGTGGAGAGCTGGCGCTGGATGCCGAGTGGCCAGCAATCCTGACGGCTTTCGCCCGGCTGGCGCAACAAGATGTCCGGATTGCCGCCTTTACGCTTGCGCCTCAGGGCGCGGCGTTACGTCTGCGAGTGCAACTGGAGCTAGACCATGCGAAATAGCCTGCGCTACCTGCTGGTTTGCTCAGTGCTGTTACTCACCGGGATGCGCGATCCGTTTCATCCGCCCGACGATCCCTGTGCCGTTGGCGAGCTGACGCAGTGGCACTATCGAGGCATGGTCGGCGGGGTTGGCCTGTTGCAGGACGGGAAACAGCGCTGGTATCGCCTGCACTTAGAGGAACGTTTACCGGCGGGCTGGCGGGTCAGCGCAATGAATGAGACGCAACTCGTCGTAGACGTGGGTGAAACCTGTGAGCCAGCGCAATGGACGTGGCAACGAGAAGGAACGAAAAAATATGAATTTAAGGATAACGCTGCTGTAACTGACGATCGTCACTCCGCTGGCCGCCGCACCGAAGCCGGTCACGCTGGTGGTGGATGATGTTCCTGTGGTTCAGGTCCTGCAGGCGCTGGTGGCGCAGGAGAATCGTAATCTGGTGGTGTCACCCGACGTAAGCGGCACATTATCGCTCAGTCTGACGCATGTTCCGTGGCGACAGGCATTACAGACGGTGATCGCCAGCGCAGGGCTGGTTCTGCGCGAGGAGGGCGGCATTTTCTATGTCCATACGGCGGCCTGGCAGCGCGAACAGCAGGAGCGTAACGCACAGGACCGGGCCCGCAGGCAGCTTGAGGCTCCGCTGCTCTCGCAAAGCATTTCGTTTTCATACGCAGATGCCGGGGAGCTGCAAAACGCAGCGGAAAAACTGCTCAGTCCTAAGGGCAGTCTGTCTCTTGATAAACGCACCAACCGGCTGCTGGTCAGGGATAATAAAGCCGTACTGGAAACGCTACAGCGCTGGGCAACACAGATGGATATTCCCGTCGAGCAGGTCGAACTGGCGGCGCATATCGTCACCATCAACGAAAAAAGTCTGCGGGAGCTGGGGGTGAAATGGAATCTTGCCGAGGCCACTGAAGCGGGCAAGGTTGGGCAAATGACAACCCTTGGCAGTGATTTGTCCGTGGCCAGCGCCACCAGCCATGTGGGGTTTAACATCGGGCGTATTAACGGCAGGCTGCTGGATCTGGAGCTGTCAGCACTGGAGCAAAAACAGCAGGTCGATATCATCGCCAGCCCGCGACTGCTGGCCTCACATATGCAGCCGGCCAGTATCAAACAGGGCAGTGAGATCCCGTATCAGGTCTCCAGCGGGGAGAGTGGGGCTACCTCTGTGGAGTTCAAAGAGGCGGTATTAGGTATGGAGGTCACCCCAGTGGTGCTGCCGGGCGGGCGCGTGCGTCTGAAATTACATATCAGTGAAAATATGCCGGGGCAGGTGTTGCAACAGGCCGATGGCGAAACGCTGGCTATCGACAAACAAGAAATAGAAACTCAGGTGGAGGTAAAAAGTGGAGAAACGCTGGCGCTGGGCGGTATTTTCTCGCAAAAGAATAAAACCGGAAGTGATAGCGTACCCGGGCTCGGTAAAATCCCTTGGCTTGGGCAGCTTTTTCGTCATGACGGTAAAGACAACGAACGGCGTGAATTAGTGGTGTTTATAACACCACGTCTGGTGGCTATTCACTGACGGGTAACGATCCCCGCAATGATTTTGCATTCAGTTTGTTGCAGATGTTTGACGTGGGGCATGAATTAGCATACAAGGAGTACCGATTTGAGTTGGACTGACGTCTTGTTGTCTTATGCGTCTGGTGCGGTGATTTAATCAGTTGCCAAACAAGCCGGAGTATTGAGATAATTTTTAGTCTGACTCTCGCTCTATTGCATATGAGGTTTCAGTTCATGTCCTGCTACGCCGGGTGTCTGCGAAGCGGGGATTACCATTAACGAATAGTCTTAGTAGTACCGAAAAAATGGCAGAGAAACGCAATATCTTTCTGGTTGGGCCTATGGGTGCCGGCAAAAGCACTATTGGGCGTCAGTTAGCTCAACAACTCAATATGGAATTTTACGATTCTGATCAAGAGATTGAGAAACGAACCGGAGCTGATGTGGGCTGGGTCTTCGATGTAGAAGGCGAAGAAGGTTTCCGTGACCGAGAAGAAAAAGTGATCAACGAACTCACGGAAAAACAGGGCATCGTGCTGGCGACCGGCGGCGGTTCTGTAAAATCTCGCGAAACCCGCAACCGTCTCTCCGCCCGTGGCGTAGTGGTCTATCTTGAGACGACCATTGAAAAACAGCTGGCACGTACGCAGCGCGATAAAAAGCGCCCGCTGCTGCAGGTTGAAACGCCACCACGCGAAGTTCTGGAAGCGTTGGCCGATGAACGCAATCCTCTGTACGAAGAGATTGCTGATGTGACCATTCGTACTGATGATCAGAGCGCTAAAGTGGTTGCAAACCAGATTATTCATATGCTGGAAAGCAACTGATTCTGGCTTTATATACACTCGCCTGCGGGTAAAAGCATTAAAGGTGGATGTCGCGTCATGGAGAGGATTACAGTTACTCTCGGGGAACGTAGTTACCCTATCACCATCGCGGCTGGTTTGTTTAACGACCCAGCTTCCTTTTTACCACTGAAAGCGGGTGATCAGGCGATGCTGGTCACCAATGAGACGCTGGCTCCGCTTTATCTTGACCGCGTTCGCCACCTGCTTGAGCAGGCGGGCGTGAAGGTCGACAGTGTAATTCTGCCCGATGGCGAGCAGTATAAAAGCCTGACGGTACTGGATACCGTCTTTACCGCATTGCTGCAAAAACCCCATGGTCGCGATACGACACTGCTTGCTCTCGGCGGCGGTGTTGTGGGCGATCTGACGGGCTTTGCGGCAGCAAGCTATCAACGTGGTGTCCGTTTTATTCAGATTCCGACCACCTTACTGTCTCAGGTCGACTCTTCCGTTGGCGGCAAAACCGCGGTCAACCATCCGCTCGGCAAAAACATGATTGGCGCGTTCTACCAGCCTGCTTCGGTGGTGGTGGATCTCGACTGTCTGAAAACCCTGCCAGCACGCGAACTGGCCTCTGGCCTGGCTGAAGTGATCAAATACGGCATTATTCTCGACGGCGAGTTCTTTAACTGGCTGGAAGAGAATATGGATGCGCTGCTGCGCCTGGATGAGGCTAAACTGGCATACTGCATTCGCCGTTGTTGTGAGCTGAAAGCAGAAGTTGTTGCAGCAGACGAGCGTGAAACGGGCTTACGTGCTTTACTGAATCTTGGGCATACGTTTGGCCACGCGATTGAAGCCGAAATGGGTTACGGAAACTGGCTCCACGGTGAAGCTGTCGCTGCTGGCATGGTGATGGCTGCCCGTACCTCCGAACGTCTGGGTCAGTTCAAACCGGAAGAGACGGCACGTATCATCGCACTGCTGGAACGTGCTGGCTTGCCGGTAACCGGGCCGCAGGAGATGTCGGCGCAAGCGTATTTACCCCACATGATGCGCGATAAAAAAGTATTGGCAGGTGAGATGCGTCTTGTACTCCCGCTTGCAATAGGGAAGAGTGAAGTGCGCGGCGGAGTGCCGCACGATGTCGTTCTTGGCGCTATCGCTGATTGTCAGCAGGCGTAACAACTAGAAAGGTCAGGCCACTGTTACCGGTGGTCGTTTAGCTTCAGGCGAAATGCAAAGTCGTAGGCATAAGCCTTTGAGTGGGGTGTTAAATGGATGAATTCAAACCAGAAGACGAGCTGAAACCCGATCCCAGCGATCGTCGTACTGGTCGTTCTCGTCAATCTTCAGAACGTGATAACGAGCCGCAGATCAACTTTGACGATGTTGATCTGGATGCAGACGATCGTCGCCCTTCACGTAGCCGCAATGCGCGTGATGAGCGAGAAGAAGAGGATTATGAGTCCGAAGAAGATTCAATGGACGAAGAGCCAGTAGAGCGTCGCCCGCGTAAACGTAAAAAAGCGGCCGCGCAGAAACCGGCCTCCCGCCAGTACATCATGATGGGACTGGGCGTTCTGGTGCTTGTGCTGCTGATTGTCGGCATTGGCTCCGCGCTGAAAGCGCCTTCCACGAATTCTGGCGAGCAAACGGCTTCCACTGAGAAGAGCATCAACCTCTCCGGTAACGATGCGGCAGATCAGGCAAATGGTGCACAGCCAGCGCCGGGGACCACCTCCGCAGAGCAGACCGCCAGTAACACAACGACGCCGCAGGATGTTTCCCTGCCGCCAGTCTCTTCTACCCCCGCTCAGAATCAGGCACCTGCCACGCCAGAAGGCCAGCAGCGTGTAGAAGTTCAGGGCGATCTGAACAACGCGCTGATGCAGCCGCAAAACCAGCAGCAGGTGGATAACGTCGTGGTGAACTCTACGCTGCCAACTGAACCTGCAACCGTTGCGCCTGTTCGCGGTGGCAACGCTCAGCCACAAACCGCAGCAACGGAAAGCAAGCCGCGTCAGACTCAGACTGCACCACGTCAGGAACGTAAGCAGGCGGTCATTGAACCTAAGCGTGAAACCAAACCTCAGGCTGTGGTAAAAGCACCAGAAGTCAAAGCAACCCCGGTGCAGCCGAAACGGACTGAAACCGCTGCGGCAAGCGAGCCTGCAAAAGCGCCAGTGACGCAGACTGCACCGAAAGCCACGGCCACCACCACTGCACCTGCGGCGACAACAGCTCCAGCTGCAACCGCCACAGCATCGGCTGGCACAACCGGTAAAACGACGGGTAACGTCGGTTCACTGAAATCTGCGCCATCCAGTAACTACACGCTGCAGCTGAGCAGTTCGTCCAACTATGACAACCTCAACGGTTGGGCGAAGAAATCGAATCTGAAAAACTACGTGGTTTATCAGACTACCCGTAACGGGCAGCCGTGGTATGTGCTGGTGAGCGGTGTGTATGCTTCTAAAGATGAAGCGAAACGTGCCGTGGCGACACTGCCAGCAGACGTTCAGGCGAAAAACCCGTGGGCGAAGCCCATTCATCAGGTTCAGGCCGATCTTAAGTAATGTTTAAAGCGCAGGATGCTGTCGGAGCTTTCTCCACAGCCGGAGAAGGTGTAATCAGTTAGTCAGCATGAAAAAAAATCGCGCTTTTCTGAAATGGGCAGGGGGGAAATACCCCCTGCTTGATGATATTAAAAAGCACCTGCCTAAAGGCGAGTGTCTTATCGAGCCCTTTGTGGGTGCAGGATCGGTGTTCCTGAACACCGATTTTTCTCGTTATATCCTGGCGGATATCAACAGCGATCTCATCAGCCTCTATAACATCGTCAAACTGCGTACCGATGAGTATGTGGAAGAGGCGCGCAAGCTGTTTACGCCCGAGAACAACCATCCGGATGTTTACTACCAGCTGCGCACTGAGTTTAACCAGAGCCAGGATCCGTTCCGTCGGGCGCTGTTGTTCCTTTATCTCAACCGCCATGGTTACAACGGCCTGTGCCGGTATAATCTGCGTGGGGAATTCAACGTGCCGTTTGGCCGCTATAAGCGCCCTTACTTCCCGCAGGACGAGCTGTATCACTTTGCTGAAAAAGCGCAAAATGCAGAATTCCACTGCCTCTCATATGAAGAGTGTATGGAACTGGCGGGCGTAGACTCGGTGGTTTACTGCGATCCGCCTTACGCCCCGCTGTCTGCGACGGCGAATTTTACCGCCTATCACACCAACAGCTTCAGTCCGGCCGAGCAGGCCCGTCTGGCGGAGATGGCGGAAAAGCTGGTCAGCAAAAGAATTCCGGTGTTAATTTCGAATCACGATACCCCTGATACGCGCGAATGGTACAAAGCCGCGAAGCATTTTCAGGTCAAAGTGCGGCGTAGCATTAGCAGCAACGGCGGCACACGTAAAAAGGTGGACGAACTCCTGGCTCTTTATCGCCCCTGAGCCGTTTTGCCCGCCGGTAAACACATTTCAAGGAGATGCGGATGAAACAGTTTTTGATTGCTCCCTCAATTCTGTCGGCCGATTTTGCCCGCCTGGGTGAGGACACTGCTAACGCGCTCGCCGCGGGTGCGGATGTCGTCCATTTCGACGTTATGGATAACCACTACGTTCCTAATCTGACCATTGGCCCCATGGTGCTCAAGGCGCTGCGTAACTACGGTATTACCGCGCCCATTGACGTCCATCTGATGGTGAAACCGGTTGACCGCATCGTGCCTGATTTTGCCGCGGCGGGCGCCAGTATCATTACTTTCCACCCGGAAGCGTCTGAACACGTTGACCGCACGCTGCAGCTGATTAAAGAAAACGGCTGTAAAGCGGGCCTGGTCTTTAACCCGGCAACGCCGCTGAGCTATCTCGACTATGTGATGGATAAGCTGGACGTTATCTTGCTGATGTCCGTTAACCCGGGCTTTGGCGGGCAGTCATTCATTCCTCACACGCTCGATAAACTGCGTGAAGTGCGCCGTCGTATTGATGAGTCAGGTTATGACATCCGTCTGGAAGTGGATGGTGGCGTGAAGGTGAATAACATTGGTGAAATTGCGGCTGCGGGCGCGGATATGTTCGTTGCAGGTTCGGCAATTTTCGACCAACCGGATTACAAAAAAGTTATAGATGAAATGCGCCGCGAGCTGGCGAAGGTAAGTCATGGATAAATTGCAGGCAACCCGGGGTATTGCATTTGACCTCGATGGCACGCTGGTTGACAGCGCGCCGGGCTTAACGAGCGCCGTCGACCAGGCGCTGTATGCCCTTGAACTGCCCGTCGCGGGCGAAGATCGCGTCGTGACGTGGATTGGTAATGGCGCAGATGTCCTGATGGAGCGCGCCCTGACGTGGGCTCGCCAGGAGCGTGCGTCACAACGTTCCGCACAGGGTAAACCGAGCGTTGATCACGCGGATATCCCGCAGGAAGAACAACTGCGTATTCTGCGCAAACTGTTTGACCGTTTCTACGCAGAAACCGTTGAAGAAGGCAGCTTCCTGTTCCCGGACGTGAAGGAAACGCTGAGCGCGCTGAATGCTAAAGGCATTCCGTTGGGGCTGGTTACCAACAAGCCGACGCCGTTTGTTGCGCCATTGCTGGACGCGCTGGATATCGCGAAATACTTCACCGTGATTGTGGGCGGTGATGACGTACAGAATAAAAAGCCGCACCCGGAACCGCTGTTGCTGGTGGCAGGAAAATTATCCTTAACACCTGCTGAGCTGCTCTTTGTCGGTGATTCACGCAATGATATTCTGGCTGCCAGAGCGGCGGGTTGTCCCTCCGTGGGGTTAACCTATGGCTACAACTACGGTGAGGCCATTACCCTGAGTGAGCCGGACGTCGTGTTCGATCGCTTCAAAGATTTGTTGCCCGCACTCGGGCTTTCATACAGTGAACATCAGGAATTGAAAAATGACTAAGCCCATCGTTTTTAGTGGCGCCCAGCCGTCAGGTGAATTGACCATTGGTAACTACATGGGTGCGTTACGTCAGTGGGTTAGCATGCAGGATGACTACCATTGCATTTACTGCATTGTGGATCTGCATGCTATTACCGCCCGTCAGGATCCTGAGAAGCTGCGTAAAGCCACGCTGGACACCCTGGCGCTCTATCTGGCCTGCGGGATCGATCCTGAAAAGAGCACCATCTTCGTTCAGTCTCACGTGCCGGAGCATGCACAGCTTGGCTGGGCGCTGAACTGCTACACCTACTTTGGTGAACTGAGCCGCATGACGCAGTTCAAGGATAAATCCGCGCGCTATTCCGAGAACATCAACGCCGGTCTGTTTGACTATCCGGTGCTGATGGCGGCTGACATTCTGCTGTATCAGACTAACCAGGTGCCGGTGGGTGAAGACCAGAAGCAACATCTTGAACTGAGCCGTGATATCGCCCAGCGCTTTAACGCCCTGTATGGCGAAGTGTTCAAGGTGCCAGAGCCATTTATTCCAAAATCCGGTGCACGCGTGATGTCGCTGCTGGAGCCGACCAAAAAGATGTCCAAGTCTGACGATAACCGCAACAACGTTATTGGCCTGCTGGAAGATCCGAAATCGGTGGTTAAAAAGCTCAAGCGTGCCGTGACCGACTCCGACGAGCCGCCTGTTGTGCGCTACGATGTGCAGAACAAAGCGGGGGTCTCCAACCTGCTGGATATCCTCTCCGGTGTGACCGGCCAGAGCATTCCTGAGCTGGAGCAGCACTTTGAAGGCAAGATGTACGGCCACCTGAAAGGCGAAGTGGCGGATGCCGTTTCCGGTATGCTGACCGAGCTGCAGGAGCGTTATCATCGCTACCGTAACGATGAAGCCTTCCTGCAGAAGGTGATGAAAGAGGGCGCTGAAAAAGCCAGCGCGCGCGCGTCAGAAACCCTGAAAGCGGTGTACGAAGCGATTGGGTTTGTTGCGAAGCCGTAGGTAAAAGCAAAACGGTAACGGCGTTACCGTTTTTAGGGTTTGTACCCTCTCCCTGTGGGAGAGGGCCAGGGTGAGGGCATCACGCCGCACTTTTCTAAACAAAAAAACCGGGGAATCCCCGGTTTTTTTACACCTGTAAAATAGCTTACTGCTGTGCCGCCGGGCCACAACCCCCGATGATCTTCGAAATAGAGATCGCCGGGTGCAGCAGGTAATCGTAGCTGCAGTTATTTTTGGTGTTTTGCACGTGGCCAGTGCAGGCCGTCAGAGTCGATAACAGGCCTACCAGAACGGCAGCTTTAGCCAGTTTGAACATACGCATTCCTTGTCTTAAAAAAACTAAATTGGATGTAACACGAGGGAATAAATGGAAAAGTTCCATTTCGCGGGAGGTATGTTATCGACAGCAGTAACAGGGGAGTAGTCCGGTTAAGGACTACTCGAAGAAGGGAGAATATGCGCTAGTGATTTGAGAACCAGTTGAGTTTATCGCGCAGCTCGACCACGCGGCCGACAATAATCAGCGCCGGGCTTTCAACCTGCTGCGCCAGCTCACCCAGCTGTGTCAGCACGCCATTTACCACGCGCTGCTTAATGGAGGTGCCGTTTTCCACCAGTGCGACGGGCATATCCGTTTCCATGCCGTGTTCCAGTAATTTCGCCTGGATCGTAGCGGCCTGATTCAGCCCCATATAGAAGACCAGCGTCTGCTTTTCGGCGGCCAGGTTGTGCCAGTCCAGTTCGCTGCCGGTTTTCAGGTGCCCCGTTACCAGACGCACGCTCTGCGCGTAATCACGATGGGTCAATGGAATACCGGAGTATGCCGAACAGCCGGATGCCGCCGTAATGCCAGGCACCACAGAGAACGGAATACCTGCGTTGCACAGGGTTTCCAGTTCCTCGCCGCCGCGACCAAAGATAAACGGATCCCCGCCCTTCAGGCGCACCACACGTTTTCCTTTTTGCGCTTCCCGCAGCAGGATCTGGTTAATCTCTTCCTGCGGCACGCAGTGATAACCCGCACGTTTACCCACAAACACCCGGTCCGCATCGCGACGTACCAGATTCATGATTTCATCGGAGACCAGACGGTCATACACAACGGTATCGGCCTGCTGGATCTGTTGGAGTCCTTTCAGCGTCAGTAATCCCGCATCGCCGGGGCCTGCGCCTACCAGCACCACCTCGCCACGATGATCCAGCGGTTCAGAGAGTAACTGCTCGGTCGTCTCTTCAACCGCCTTCACGTCCTGATTGGCCAGCGACTGGGCCAGCCGGTCATTGACGAAGAATTTTTCCCAGAAGCGACGGCGCTCGCCCACGGTCGCGAAGGTCTGCTTCACTCGTGAACGCAGTTGCCCTGCATAGTGGGCAATTTGCCCAAGATGTTGCGGCAGCAGTGCTTCCAGTTTTTCCCGCAGCAGGCGGGCGAGAACCGGCGAGCGGCCACCTGACGACACCGCAATCATCAGCGGTGAACGGTCGATTATCGACGGCATGATAAAGCTGGCTTCTTTCGGCGCATCCACCACGTTGCAGAATATACGGCGCGCTTCGCAGGCATCGCTAACGCGCTGATTCACTTCATCGTCATCCGTCGCGGCAATAGTCAGCCAGCAGGTATCCAGCAGGGACTCGTTAAACTCCCCCTGATTCAGCGTGAGCATCCCTTCCTTCGCCCAGGCTTCAAACTGTGGTGCGAAGGCGAGGGCGTTAACCGTAAGACGGGCACCTGCCTCTAACAGCAAGCGGGCTTTGCGTTCAGCCACATCGCCGCCACCCACAAGCAGGCAGTCGCGATGGCGTAATTGACAGAAAATCGGCAGGTGGTCCACGACATTACCTCACAGCATTCATGGAGGGGGTAAGAATTGACGTCAGAATAACAGCAGGAATCGCCGGAAACATACGGTTTTTCCTGCCGTTACCCATAAGGGGTCATAAGCCTTTCCTATAGGAAAGGCGGGGGGTTAGGCTTTTAACTGCACCTGGCCGTCCTTCACGCGAACGTCGTAGTGCTTCACCGAGTAGCTTTCATCTTCCATGCACAGTCCGTCGCTTAAACGGAAACGCTGTTTTTTCAGCGGACTGGCGACCCACAGTTCACCCTGATGCTCGGCAATCAGCCCGCGGGAGAGGACGCTGGCCTCAAAAAACGGGTCGATATTGCTGATGGCAAAAACCTGTTCGTCGTGGCGAGGGCGGAAAATCGCGACCTGCTCGTTTCCCAGCAGCGCACAGACGCCGGTTGCCGGCAGAATGTCGTTAATGTTGCAGATGTTTACCCACTGGCTCATGCGTTTTCCTCCACCAGCGTCACCGGAATACGTTCATAAGGTGTCGCCGGACGATGCTGTTCGCGCTCTGCTACTACCTGCACGTTCGGGTCGCGCTGGGTGCTGTTGATGAAGTGTTTGAAGCGTGTCTGTGCCGCTGGCGTGTTGACGGTTTCCGTCCACTCGCAAATCACCGCCGCGCGCAGGCGCGCCATCTCCGCTTCCAGATGTTCGTTCAGGCCCAGTTTATTGTCGATGATGACCGACTTCAGGTAGTCGATGCCACCCTCCAGATTATCCAGCCAGGAAGCGGTACGGGTCAGTTTGTCGGCGGTACGGATGTAGAACATCATGAAGCGGTCGAGATACTGAATCAGCGTGTCGTGGTCAAGATCGGCCGCCAGCAGGTCAGCGTGGCGTGGTTTCATCCCGCCGTTACCGCAGACGTACAGGTTCCAGCCTTTCTCGGTGGCGATGATCCCCACGTCTTTCCCCTGCGCTTCGGCACATTCACGGGTACAGCCGGAGACGCCGAACTTCATTTTGTGCGGGGTACGAATGCCTTTGTAGCGGTTTTCCAGCTCGACGCCGAAGCCCACGCTGTCGCCCACGCCGTAGCGGCACCAGGTGCTGCCCACGCAGGTTTTTGCCATGCGCAGCGCTTTGGCATACGCGTGACCGGTTTCGAAGCCCGCCTCAATCAGCTGACGCCAGATCTCCGGCAGGTCATCTTTCTGTGCACCAAACAGGCCGATACGCTGGGAACCGGTGATTTTGGTGTAGAGGTTAAATTCACGCGCGATACGGCCCACGGCCACCAGCCCTTCCGGGGTGATTTCACCGCCCGCAGAGCGTGGGATAACGGAGTAAGTCCCGTCTTTCTGGATATTTGCCAGGAAGTTGTCGTTGGTGTCCTGCAGCGGCGTATGTTCTGGTTTGAGGATGTACTCATTCCAGCAAGAGGCCAGCAGGGAGCCGACGGTCGGTTTACACACTTCGCAGCCATAGCCCTGGCCGTGCTTGGCCAGCAGTTCGTCGAAGGATTTAATGCCTTCCACGCGGATCAGGTGATACAGCTCCTGGCGAGAGTACGCGAAGTGCTCGCACAGGTTGTTGTTCACTTCGATGCCCTGTTTCGCCAGTTCGGCGTTAAGCACCTGAGTGACCAGAGGGATACAGCCGCCGCAGCCGGTTCCGGCTTTGGTTTCCGCTTTCAGCGCCGCAACGGTGTGACAGCCTTTGTTGATGGCGGAGATCAACATGCCTTTGGTGACGTCGAAGCAGGAGCAGATCTGCGCGCTGTCCGGCAGTTTATCGACGCCGATAGACGGCTTGCCGCTGGAAGCGTGCGCCGGGAGGATCAGCGCGTCCGGATTCTCCGGCAGTTCGATGGCGTTCAGCACCAGTTGCAGCAGGTTGCCGTAGTCGCTGGTGTCGCCCACCAGCACCGCACCGAGCAGGGTTTTGTTGTCCTGGCTGACGATCAGGCGTTTATAGATCTCTTTGCTCTCGTCGAGATAAACGTAGCTGCGCGCGCCCGGCGTGCGGCCATGCGCATCGCCGATGCCGCCCACGTCCACGCCCAGCAGCTTCAGCTTGGCGCTCAAGTCCGCGCCTTCGAAGGCGTTTTCGTTTCCGAGGATATGGTCAACGGCGACCTGCGCCATTTTGTAGCCCGGCGCCACCAGACCGTACACGCGGTTATTCCAGCTGGCACATTCGCCGATAGCATAGATATCCGGGTCGGAGGTCTGGCAGGTATCGTTCACCATGATCCCGCCGCGCTGGGCAACCGCCAGACCGCACTGGGTGGCCAGCTTGTCGCGTGGACGAATACCGGTGGAGAAGACGATAAAGTCAACTTCGAGCTCGCTGCCGTCGGCAAAGCGCATGGTTTTACGCGCTTCGGTGCCTTCCTGCACAATCTCTTTGGTGTTTTTGCTGGTATGGACTTTCACGCCCATGCTTTCAATCTTACGGCGCAGCTGATCGCCACCCATGTGGTCCAGCTGTTCGGCCATCAGCATCGGGGCAAATTCGATGACGTGCGTTTCAACGCCGAGGTTTTTCAACGCTCCGGCTGCTTCCAGACCCAGCAGGCCGCCCCCGACCACCGCGCCGCGTTTACTGCGACGTGCGCAGGATTCGATGGCGTTGAGATCTTCAATGGTACGGTAAACGAAGCAATCCTGTGTTTCCGAACCTTTGATAGGCGGGATCCACGGATATGAGCCAGTCGCCATGATCAGCTTGTCGTAAAAAACCGTACGGCCAGCGCTGGAGTGGATCACTTTCTCCTGACGGTTGATGGTGATAGCGCGTTCGCCCACCAGCACTTTTACGCCATGCTTCTCATAGAAACCTTCACGCACCAGAGAGAGCTCTTCGGCGGTATGATGGGAGAAGTAGGAAGACAAGTGCACACGGTCGTACGCCTTGCGGGGTTCTTCACAGAACACGGTAATATCGAACTGCTCAGCGCCGGCTTTATCGAGAAGATCCTCAATAAAGCGGTGGCCGACCATGCCGTTACCGATGATAGCGAGTCTGACTTTGCTCATTTTTGCCTCGATTTCTTTTCTATTACTGCCTACCTTAACGATTCAGCAGGGGCACTTATTGATGCAAATCAAATACGCCTTCGCCTACTCCCTAGGTGGTAGATGTATGATTTGTCAGGATTTTTATAAGTTATGGAAATCGCTGGCTTTTCGTTGTCGTCGATTTTATGTACAAAAAGAGTGGCTATTTTTGTAAAAACAGGTACTCCTTAATTTCAGCCGCGTTTTTCAGAGGAAAGGTATGTCTACATCACCGCTTTGGCTTGTGCAGAATGTTCGTTTACCGGATCGCGAAGGGCTGTGGCAGATTGCCATTGAGAACGGTCGGTTTGGTGCTATCACGCCCATGGACGAGACCCACAGCGAAAGCTATGAGGTCTTGAATGCCCGCGGCGGACTTGCTATTCCACCGTTTATTGAGCCGCATATTCACCTGGATACCACGCAGACGGCGGGAGAGCCACACTGGAACCAGTCCGGCACGCTGTTTGAAGGGATTGAACGCTGGGCGGAGCGTAAGGCGCTGCTCAGCCATGAAGATGTCAAAGCGCGCGCATGGAAAACGCTGAAGTGGCAAATTGCCAACGGGATCCAGTTTGTCCGCACCCACGTGGATGTCTCCGACCCGACGCTTACCGCCCTGAAGGCGATGCTGGAGGTTAAACAGGAGGTCGCCCCGTGGGTGACGCTGCAAATCGTGGCATTCCCGCAGGAAGGCATTCTCTCTTACCCGAACGGCGCGGCGCTGCTGGAAGAGGCATTAACGCTGGGCGCGGATGTGGTGGGTGCCATCCCGCACTTCGAATTCACCCGGGAATACGGCGTGCAGTCCTTGCATATCGCCTTTGACCTGGCGAAGAAATACGACCGTCCGCTGGATATTCATTGTGATGAAATCGACGATGAGCAGTCCCGCTTTGTGGAGACGGTCGCCACGCTGGCCTATGAAGCTGGCATTGGCGCGCGGGTCACGGCCAGCCACACCACCGCCATGCACTCTTACAACGGCGCGTACACCTCGCGGCTGTTCCGCCTGCTGAAGATGTCGGGTATTAACTTCGTGGCGAATCCGCTGGTGAATATCCACCTGCAGGGGCGCTTTGACGACTATCCGAAGCGTAGGGGCATTACCCGCGTGAAGGAGCTACAGGCGGCGGGCATTAACGTCTGCTTTGGTCATGATGATGTGTTTGATCCATGGTATCCGCTCGGTACCGGCAATATGCTGCAGGTGCTGCATATGGGGCTGCACGTCTGTCAGATGATGGGCTACCCGCAAATTGACAGCGGCCTGAACCTGATCACCCATAACAGCGCCCGCACCTTTGGCCTGAGCGATTACGGTATTGAGACGGGTAACCCGGCGAACCTGGTGATTTTGCCTGCAGAGAGTGGGTTTGAGGCGGTACGCTGTCAGGTGCCGGTGCGCTGGTCCATTCGGCAGGGGCGGATTATTGCCACCACGCAGCTGGCGCAGACCTGGATCCAGATGGATAGCGGGGGAGAAGAGATAAGTTTTGCCAGAAACAGCCCCTCTGCGTAGCGCAGAGGGGCGCAGGGATTAGTGCGACGCCGCTGCAGTGTTATGCTGGCGGTGGCGGGTTACAAAGCCCAGGATGAAGCACATGATGAACACCACGGCGTACAGGCCGTTAGCGGTGTGCAGCGCCGCCAGCGGACCGCTGTGGGCGACGATCGGGCCCGTCACCACAAAGGTCAGCATGGTGCCGATGGTGCCGCAGGTCAGTACGAAGTTCACCAGCTTCGGCGAGGCCACTTTGGTCTGCAGGGAGCCCAGGGTGATGATCGACGTATAAATGGCGCTGGAGAAGAAGCCCAGGGTCAGAATGAACCACGGCATGTGGTCCGGGGAACCGTTGATGAACAGATACATCAGCACGGTAGCCAGGCCTGCCAGCACGGTCAGGATGCGCTGCAGATCGAAGAAGCGCAGGATGAAGCTAAACGCCCACATGCCAAACATGTAAGACATCCAGAAATCGCTCACCAGTTTACCCGCGTCGTTCAGGCTCATGCCCAGACCTTTGGCGTATTCCGGCACCCAGGAGATAAAGCCCAGTTGACCCAGGATGTAGCACAGTGCGGCAATGGAGAGGAACAGTACGCCGATACCCCATTTCTCTTTCGCCACAGGCTCTGCCGTGGTCTGTGCTTTTTTACCCAGAACCGGGAATTCGCAGCCGAAGGTCAGAATGAAGATGGCCACGTAAACCAGGCCGATACAAGCGTAGACCCAGTACCACTCAATGCTGCGCGCCAGCAGAACGGCCGCGACCATCGGGAAAATCATCCCGGCCATGCTGAAGAAGGAGTCGGTAAACAGCAGGCGCGCGCCGCGCTGACGGCCTTCATACATATGGGTAAT
The DNA here is from genome assembly GCF_023544405.1 of Enterobacter cloacae complex sp. OE43NF. Lineage (NCBI taxonomy): Bacteria > Pseudomonadati > Pseudomonadota > Gammaproteobacteria > Enterobacterales > Enterobacteriaceae > Enterobacter > Enterobacter cloacae complex sp. OE43NF. Next base: position 29,885 of record NZ_JAMJFW010000003.1, on the reverse strand, counting down.
CAGGAAGGTACCAATCGACATGGTGATCCCGCTGACCAGACCGAGCACGAACATGGCGGCGGAGAACAGGGCGATGCTGTGGCTCAGCATCAGACCCGCCACGGCGGCGACCATCAGCACAAAACCAAAACGCAGCTGCGTTTTCAGCGGAACAATTTCCATCAGCCAGGCATTCAGGAAAATGGAGATCAGGATCCCCGCGTTGAGGAAGGTGAAGGTGTTACTCATGCTGGAAACGGGCAGCTGGAAGTAGTCTGCGATATTTCCCATCACCATCCCGGTGACGATCACCAACGCGCCGGTCAGGGCGTAGGAGAAGAAGCTGATCCATGTGAGCTTGATACGATTGCTGTTAGTCATGTCTGGCCTGTTCAGGAAAAGAAAAGCGCCGGATAGGCGCTGAGAGCGGGCAGATTTTAGTCGCGAAAGTGATCCATTCATATCTTTTAAAGAAAATATGAGCTTCATTGCAGGTTTTTATGTGATCACGATCACATAAAATTGCGTCATAACCAATCGTTTGCGCGGTAACAACTGTTTCAATTTCGTAAAATTAGGTAAAAGGCTGGTCTCCGTTCATACTGCTCTTTAGAATCAAGCCATTCGCTTTTTATACTGCGCTTTGTTAAGGAATTCTCATGCTCAAATCAACACTGGCGGCTGTCGCAGCTGTGTTTGCTCTTTCTGCCGTTTCCCCGGCTGCGCTGGCAGCAAAAGGGGACCCTCATGTTCTGCTGACCACCTCCGCAGGGAATATTGAGCTGGAACTGAATAGCCAGAAAGCCCCGGTTTCTGTGAAAAACTTCCTCGACTACGTAAACAGCGGCTTTTACAACAACACCACCTTCCACCGCGTGATCCCAGGCTTTATGGTGCAGGGCGGCGGTTTCAACGAGCAGATGCAGCAGAAACAGCCGAATCCACCGATCAAAAACGAAGCGGACAACGGCCTGCTGAACACCCGTGGCACCATCGCCATGGCGCGTACGGCGGATAAAGACAGCGCTACCAGCCAGTTCTTTATCAACGTGGCGGATAACGCCTTCCTCGACCACGGCCAGCGTGACTTCGGCTATGCGGTGTTTGGTAAAGTGGTAAAAGGGATGGACGTGGCGGACAAGATTTCTCAGGTACAGACCCACGACGTTGGGCCATACCAGAATGTACCATCCAAACCGGTCGTGATCCTCTCTGCAAAAGTACTGCCGTAATCCTCTTTGACACGGGCGCGTCTCGCCCGTGTTGTTAGCCCTCCCTGCGAAAGCGCGTTTTGCTGCTTATACTTTGGCAAACGGACATATTCAGGGAGACGTTAAGTGAAAAAACTCACCGATAAGCAAAAATCCCGTCTCTGGGAGCAGCAGCGTAACGTCAATTTTCAGGCCAGTTGTCTCCTTGAAAAGGGTCATGGTCCTTCAGACCCCCAGATTGAGACGCTGGAACTTGGGCCTTCAGCGCCTGGGTTGCCCCATCTGTGCCTTATTCACCGCCATCTGTATCGTAGAGAGATGAAACGGGCAGGTGAATACCGTACGGACGATATTTTCAAAGGGGACATTCCTTTTTGCCATTTCGAATACATTGAGAAGATGGGCAATGAGTTGATGTCGGCACTGGAAAGCGACCGGTACCTGGTGGGTCTTCAGAAAGAGGAGTTTATCGAGCGGATAAGCCATTACTATTGTGAAATCAATATGCTGCATCCTTTTGCCAGCGGTAATGGCATTGCTCAGCGCGTTTTCTTTGAACAGCTGGCGATCCATGCGGGTTACCTGCTGGACTGGCGCGATATCGATCCTGAGCAGTGGGTCGCGGCTAACCAGAGCGGCGCAACGGGAGATTTGTCCGCCCTGAACGCTATCTTTGCCAAAGTAGTGAGCGAAGTGCGGGAATCTGAGTAGAATAGGGCGGCATTTTTTTCGGGAGCCGCCATGATTCTGCTGATTGATAACTACGATTCCTTCACCTGGAACCTTTACCAGTATTTTTGTGAACTGGGTGCAGAGGTGGTTGTCCGCCGTAACGACGACATCAGCCTGACCGAGATTGACGCACTGGCCCCAAAGAAAATCGTTATCTCGCCGGGGCCGTGTACCCCATCGGAATCGGGAATCTCTCTGGATGTGATCCGCCACTACGCTGGCAGGCTGCCGATTCTTGGCGTCTGCCTTGGCCATCAGGCCATCGGGCAGGTGTTTGGCGCCACCATCGTCCGCGCTGCCAGGGTGATGCACGGTAAAACCTCACCGGTTACCCACACCGGCACAGGCGTGTTTAGTGGGTTAAATAACCCGTTAACCGTCACGCGCTACCATTCTCTGGTGATTGACCCGCCGACGCTGCCCGACTGCTTTGAGGTGACCGCCTGGAGCGAGACGCAGGAGATCATGGGCATTCGCCATCGTGAATGGGATCTCGAAGGGGTGCAGTTCCACCCGGAGAGTATTCTCAGCGAACAGGGGCACCAGCTACTGGCTAATTTCCTCAATCGCTGAATATCTGTTGCCTTGTTGTGATTTTTTATGCATATTTTGTGATTATATTTTCACAATCAATGTGACATAAAATGGATGGTCATGACATGGCAACTGAACAATCTGCAATTACCCGCGCGACATTCGATGAAGTCATTCTGCCGATTTATGCACCGGCCGAGTTTATCCCGGTAAAGGGAAAAGGCAGCCGCGTCTGGGATCAGCAGGGGAAAGAGTACGTGGATTTCGCCGGGGGGATTGCGGTGACGGCGCTGGGGCATTGCCATCCTGCACTGGTCGAGGCACTGAAAACCCAGGGCGAAACCCTGTGGCACACCAGCAACGTCTTTACCAACGAACCGGCATTGCGCCTGGGGAGCAAGATCATTGACGCGACTTTCGCCGAGCGCGTGCTGTTTATGAACTCCGGGACCGAAGCCAACGAAACCGCCTTCAAGCTGGCGCGCTACTACGCTTCCACACGCCACAGCCCATACAAAACCAAAATCATCGCTTTCCATAACGCTTTCCACGGTCGTTCACTGTTTACCGTTTCCGTTGGCGGCCAGCCGAAGTATTCCGACGGCTTTGGTCCGAAACCCGCCGATATCATTCATGTGCCGTTTAACGATCTGCATGCGGTGAAAGCGGTGATGGATGACCATACCTGCGCGGTCGTGGTTGAGCCGATTCAGGGTGAAGGTGGCGTGACGGCGGCAACGCCGGAATTCCTCAAAGGGCTGCGCGCGCTGTGCGATCAGCATCAGGCGCTGCTGGTGTTTGATGAAGTCCAGAGTGGGATGGGGCGTACCGGCTCCCTGTTCGCCTATATGCACTACGGCGTGACGCCGGATATTCTGACCAGCGCCAAAGCGCTCGGCGGCGGCTTCCCGGTCAGCGCGGTGCTCACCACCCAGGAGATCGCTTCCGCGTTCCACGTTGGCTCTCACGGCTCCACCTACGGCGGAAACCCGCTGGCCTGCGCCATCGCCGGTGCGGCGTTTGATATCATCAATACGCCGGAGGTATTAAGCGGCGTTCAGGCGAAGCGCGAGCTGTTCGTGAAACATCTGCAGCAGATCGACGAAACGTACGACGTCTTCAGCGAGATCCGGGGCATGGGACTGCTGGTTGGCGCTGAGCTGAAGCCGCAGTACAAAGGCCGCGCACGCGATTTCCTGCACGCCGCTGCTCACGAAGGGGTGATGGTACTCAACGCCGGCCCGGACGTGATGCGCTTTGCGCCGTCGCTGGTGGTCGAAGAGAACGATATTGAAGATGGATTGACCCGCTTTGCCGCGGCGGTCGCGAAGATCGTTAAAGGCTAATACTCGGTTCGTTTTAACCGCCGCGTTAACCAGATGCCGTGATGCGGACGCTGACGCCATGCCACCGACGAAATGGTGTGCATGGTGTTCAGATGCCCCAGAATGCGTTGCAGATGCTGCTCCAGGGTGCTCATTGGCCCATGGGTGAGCGTTTCCGGCGCTTCCAGAATGTTCGAATCCCCCGATTCACCCGGCGCGTCATACTCCAGACGCTGCTGACACCGCTGCAGGGCAATCTCACACGACTGCAAATAGCGCTGCGCCAGGTCTGGCGTCAGCATGGTATGTTCACGCGCCAGCGTGGTCATCGCGTTGATATGTTCGACGATGAACTGGCTGTGCGTCACCCAGAGCTTCATATCCGCCAGATAGTGCGAGTTAAAGCCGGGCTCCTGCATCGCCTGATTCAGCGAGTTGAACAGGGCGTTATGCGCCTGGTTGACCTTCATCCGCTGATACGCCAGCGGGGAGGGCTGCGGATCGTCGCTCAGGATCAGGCGGATAGCCTGCTGGTCGGCCTCCAGCGCGTCGTGGGCGTTCTGCCTGAGCAGGCCGCTTTGCCATTGTGGCCACAGCCAGACCATACCACCAAAGGCAATCAGACAGCCAATCAGGGTATCGATAAGCCTGGCGACAATAAACTGTTCGCCATTGAGCGTAAGCAATTGCAGGGTGTATACCGCCGTGACCGTAAAGCCCACCATCGCCCAGCCGTAGTTTTTGCGGATGATCAGGTAGCTCACCAGGGTAATCAATAGCATGCCTGCCAGCGTATAGCCTTCCGGCACGTGGAAGTGCAGCGTTACGCCTGCGATAATCAACCCCGCCATGGTTCCGCCCGCCCGGTGCAGAATACGCACCCGCGTGGCGCCGTAGCCATTCTGGGTGACAAACAGTACCGTCATTAATATCCAGTAGGGTTTGGGCAGATGCAGCGCCATGCCCATCAGGCTGGCGATGCTCAGCATCACGCTAATCCGGGCGGCGTTGCGCAGGGCGGAAGATTTAAACGAGAGATAGCTTTTAAGCGCAGGCAGTAGCGGCAGGCGCTTTTGCTTATCCGCCATCAGATCGCGGGGATAGAGCGGGCGCTGGGTACGCAGCACGCGGGCAATACGGCTGAAGTGCCAGGCGGCAAACTGGCCTACCGGGTTATCCTCGTGCTGGCGGGCGATTTTCTCCAGTGCGCCGAGCTGCTTGTCCATGTTAAAGCGGGTGGGGTAACGGTGATAAAGAATGTCGTCGGCCAGTACCCGCAGGCGTGCGGACACGGTCTGCGCGTTCCAGCGGATCACCGCTTCGGCATGGCTGCGCTCCACCAGCTTTTGCACCTCCTTCGGGTGGTGCAGGCTCACGGAGATATGCTCCTGCAGATCCAGCCCTACCTGGAAGGTGCGCAGCAGCCGTTTATATTCGTGGTTCTTGTTGGCGGCCAGCATATGCAGTTGCTGGTAGCACTGGCTTATCAGATCCACCACCTTCTGCTGGCGCGTCAGCAGCGGCGGTAGCGATTTTTCCGGGTCGGTATGCTGGGTCAGCAGTGTGTATTTGGCTTCGCAGTACTCCGCAAGCTGGACATAGAGCAGGCTCAGGGATTCACGCAGCGGTTGTTCCCGCCACAGCCAGAACCAGAACCAGTTAAACAGGCCATACCATAGCGTACCGAGGGCGTAGATCAGCAGCGGCTCCCACACTGGCATGTTACCTGCGAGACTCAGGGTAAAGATGGCCGCGATGAGTGAGGCGGGCAGTAACCGCGCGTGCAGCGAACTGATTTCGGCGGTCACCCCCAGCGTCATCGCCAGCACGCTCAGGATTAGCGGCAGCGGAATATCGCGGGCCAGCAAAAGCTGCACGGCCAGGCTACACCCGGCAAACAGCGAACCGCCGATAATCAGACGTTTGAAAAAACGCTTATGCGGGGTGTCGAGACCGGCAATGTTGCAGCAGGCGGGAACCAGTGAAAACAGCAGCCCCTGCTGAAGATGCCCAAGGATCAGGCCCACGGCCACAGGAAGGCACAACACCAGCGTTTGTCGCAGTGCGTAGTTAACTTCCGGGTGATAAATCAGCCTGCGCCACATGGGGAGTAGAGACAAAAACGGCGTGACACCTTGCGATGGCACGCCGTTTTATCGGGATTAACGGGTTCCGTAAACCACGATGGTTTTACCGTGGGCGGAGATCAGGTTCTGATCTTCCAGCATTTTCAGGATACGGCCCACTGTTTCACGGGAGCAACCGACGATCTGACCAATTTCCTGGCGGGTAATTTTAATTTGCATGCCGTCAGGGTGGGTCATAGCGTCTGGCTGTTTCGCCAGGTTCAGCAGGGTCTGCGCGATACGGCCGGTCACGTCCAGGAAGGCGAGGTTACCCACTTTCTCTGATGTCACCTGCAGACGGCGAGCCATCTGCGAAGAAAGACGCATCAGGATGTCAGGGTTAACCTGAATCAACTGACGGAATTTCTTGTAGGAAATTTCAGCCACTTCACATGCTGTCTTTGCACGAACCCAGGCGCTACGTTCCTGGCCTTCTTCAAACAGGCCCAGTTCACCGATAAAATCGCCCTGGTTCAGATAAGAAAGGATCATCTCTTTCCCTTCTTCATCTTTGATCAGCACTGCCACCGAGCCTTTGACGATGTAATACAACGTTTCCGCTTTTTCACCCTGGTGAATCAGCGTGCTCTTCGATGGGTACTTATGAATGTGGCAATGAGACAAGAACCATTCGAGAGTCGGGTCTGTTTGCGGTTTGCCAAGCACCATGCGCTGTTATCCTCTGTTATAAGCTGTCACCAGAGTCATAAGATGCATCCGGACTCTGGGGTTGCAATCGAATTCTTACCCATACCTGGGAAGTCGGCTGTCGTAACGTTTCGCAGCCAGTAAAGTTTGATGTCCTCTGCATACATGTGTAACGTCAATGTATTACTGTAGCATCCAGAGTGTTTTAGCATAGCTTTCGCCGCGTGTCTCCTGGTGTCTCGCTTCAGCATGACGCAGGTCGCCTTCCATTGCGAGAAATGTAACGCACGCGTAATCTGTCACCAAAAATGCAACGTTGGAGCTAATGAATATGCAAGCGCGCGTGAAATGGGTAGAAGGTTTAACGTTCCTGGGCGAGTCCTCGTCGGGACACCAGATTTTGATGGACGGTAACTCCGGCGATAAAGCACCCAGCCCAATGGAGATGGTGCTGATGGCGGCAGGGGGATGCAGCGCGATTGACGTGGTGTCGATTCTGCAAAAGGGGCGTCATGATGTGACCGACTGTGAAGTCAAGCTCACGTCAGAACGTCGCGAAGAGGCGCCACGCCTGTTCACGCACATTAACCTGCATTTTGTTGTCACCGGGAAAGCGCTGAAAGATGCTGCCGTCTCACGCGCGGTGGATCTGTCTGCGGAGAAATACTGCTCTGTGGCATTAATGCTGGAGAAAGCGGTAAAAATTACCCATTCGTATGAAGTGATCGAGGCGTGATTAATGGGGCATCGTGCGTGTTGATGCCCTCACTCTAACCCTCTCCCACCGGGAGAGGGGATATGATTATGCGATCTGCTTCCCTTCCATCAACCGCTGCACCAGCGGCGTCATGATCAGCTCCATCGCCAGCCCCATTTTTCCGCCGGGCACCACTAACGTATTCATGTGAGAAATAAACGAGCCCTGCAGCATCGCCAGCAGCCAGGGGTAATCGATGCCGTCGAGATTGCGGAAATGGATCACCACAAAGCTCTCATCCAGCGACGGGATACTTTTGGCCGCGAACGGGTTGGAGGTGTCCACCGTCGGCACACGCTGGAAGTTGATGTGGGTGCGGGAAAACTGTGGTGTCAGATAATTGATGTAATCTTCCATTGAGCGCACAACCGAATCCATCACCGCCTCGCGTGAATGGCCGCGCTCGCTGATGTCTCGCGTCAGCTTCTGGATCCACTCCAGGTTCACGATTGGCACCACGCCGACCAGCAGATCCACATGTCGCGCCACGTCGTGATGCGGCGTCACCACGCCGCCGTGCAATCCTTCGTAAAACAGCACGTCGGTAGGTTCCGGCAGCGGCTGCCAGGGGGTAAAGGTGCCCGGGACCTGATTCCAGGGAACGGCTTCGTCGTAGGTGTGCAGATATTTGCGGGACTGGCCTTTGCCGCTTCGGCCGTACTCCTGAAACGTTTGCTCCAGCAGGCCGAAGTCATTGGCCTCCGGGCCGAAGTAGCTGATGTGTTTGCCCAAATCACGCGCTTTGCGGATGGCCATATCCATCTCCGGGCGCGTATAGCGGTGAAAGCTGTCGCCTTCGACCTCCGCCGCGCGGAGATTCAACTGGGCGAAAATCTTGCGAAACGCGAGGCTGGTGGTGGTGGTTCCCGCACCACTCGACCCCGTAACGGCAATAACCGGATGTCTGGCAGACATAGCAACTCCCTGACTGGAAAGGTTGAAAGATCAGCCGTGAAACGTGTTGCGGGGCATGATATTGACCGTCTCATGCAGTTCAGACCACACCAGCACCACGTCGCCGCTCTTAAGCTGGCGTTTAACATCGTTGACCTTTTGCTCAAGCGAACGTTCATGTTCACCATAATCGGTGCCTTCACGCAAGACAAAGCTTTCGATCAGATTATCGAGCGTTTCGGGCGCCAGATCCTGCCAGGGGATAATCATGTTGCACCGTCCAGGTAAGGGGTTAACCAGTCAGGAATGCGCGTCTCCAGCCACATTTTCGGGCGACGCAGCGTTCCGCCGACAAACCCCACGTGGCCGCCGTGCTCGGTCAGCTGATAGTGAACGTTGTCGGGCAGAAATTCCTGTGCAGGGATGGAGTGATGATCCATAAACGGGTCATCTTTCGCGTGAATGATCAGCGTCGGCTGAGTGATCTTGCTGAGCAGCGGCATGGCGCTGCACTGACGATAGTAGTCAATGGCATCGGCGAACCCATGAATTTTGGCGGTGATCAGGTCGTCGAACTCACGAATGCGGCGGACCTTTTTCAACTGACGCAGGCTTACTGGCAGGGTATCCGGATAGGCCTTCAGCTTGCGCGCCGCATTGGCTTTTAGCAGGTTGAGCAGATAGCGCTGATAGACCCGGGAAAAGCCTTTCTCCATGTGGTAGCTGCACTGTTCCAGCATGAAGGGGGCAGAGACAATCACCGCGGCATTCAGCGGTACCGCGTCTCCCTCTTTGGCCAGCAGACAGGCCAGCATATTTCCGCCGAGCGAATAGCCCACCGCCGCCGTCGGCACGGTGCCGAAATTATCCCGCAGCCAATGCAAAAACCAGGTGCCATCTTCGGTTTCGCCGGAGTGATAGATGCGTTTCTGGCGATTCGGCTCGCCGCTGCATCCCCGAAAATGCATTACCACGCCCAGCCAGCCGCGCGCTTTTGCCGCCTGGATTAACCCATGGGCATACGGGCTATGCAGGCTGCCTTCCAGACCATGAAACACCACCAGGCGGGGTTTATGGCGCGCCTGTTCGGGATCTTCGCTCCAGGCGAGATCCAGAAAATCACCGTCCGGCAAATCCAGCCGCTGCCAGTGCGGAGTGAACTGCACCTTGCGGCGGATCAGGCGCGGCAGCATGGTCTGCAGGTGGCAGTTGGCCACGCCGCGCATGGGCACGAAATCAGTGCTGTCTTCGGCGGTGAGGTCGAAGTCTGAGGGAATGATTTGGGTCATAAGGGCGATGCTGATTCTTGTCAGAAATTTACTATACCTTCCGAATTGTACCCCGTTTAGCCTGGTTTTCCGAAGCATGAACTGATCCCGGTCACAAATATTTACCTTGATTATTACTCTCAGGCTAATGATTCCACTCTACGCTTAATTGATGCCTTTTCCGCCAGGGTGCAGACTTTACTCAGCGTTAAGCAAATCAAAATGATGTGCTGAATCAGGAGGTTAATAATGTCATCTGGGCAAATACCCACCCGGCAATGGAACACCCGACGCAGCGAAAAAGCGCGTCGTCTGGCCTCCGTACCGGTGCAGGGCAAGGTTCTGCCAACCGGCGACCTTGTCGCCATGCTGGAAAAGCTGATCGCGCCAGGCGATAAGGTCGTTCTGGAAGGCAACAACCAGAAGCAGGCGGATTTTCTTTCCCGCTCGCTGGCCGAAGTAAACCCGCAAATTGTGCATGACCTGCACATGATCATGCCAAGCGTTGGCCGCAGTGAACATCTGGATATCTTTGAGAAGGGCATTGCCCGTAAGCTGGACTTCTCCTTCTCCGGCACACAGAGTCTGCGCATCTCCCAGCTGCTGGAGGATGGTCAACTCGAAATCGGTGCTATTCATACCTATATCGAACTGTATTCACGTCTCTACGTCGACCTTTCACCAAACGTGGCGCTGATCGCCGGGTTTAAAGCAGACCGCAAAGGCAATCTCTACACCGGGGCAAGTACCGAAGATACCCCAGCGCTGGTGGAGGCCGCCGCGTTCCACGATGGCATCGTCATCGCACAGGTTAACGAGCTGGTGGACGACGAATGCGACCTGCCGCGCGTTGATATCCCAGGCTCCTGGATTGACTACGTAGTGGTGGCCGACAAGCCATTCTTTATCGAACCGCTGTTTACCCGCGACCCGCGCCTGATCAAACAGGAACATATCCTGATGGCGATGATGGCCATCAAAGGCATCTACGCTGAACACCAGGTGCAGTCTCTGAACCACGGGATCGGTTTTAACACCGCGGCAATTGAGCTGCTGCTGCCCACCTACGGTGAACAGCTCGGCCTGAAGGGCAAAATCTGTAAACACTGGACGCTGAACCCGCATCCGACGCTGATCCCGGCAATTGAAAGCGGCTGGGTGGAGAGCGTGCACTGCTTCGGCGGCGAACTGGGGATGGAAGAGTACATCCGCGCCCGTCCGGACGTGTTCTTCACCGGTGCTGACGGCTCCATGCGCTCCAACCGCGCCTTCTGCCAGCTGGCGGGCCAGTACGCGGTGGATATGTTTATCGGCTCAACCCTGCAGGTGGATGGTTACGCCAACTCCTCAACGGTGACCCGCGGTCGTCTCTCCGGCTTCGGCGGCGCGCCGAACATGGGCCATGATCCACACGGCCGTCGCCACGCCACTCCGGCCTGGCTGAACATGATCACCGAACCCGACCCGATGCAACGCGGTAAAAAACTGGTCGTGCAGATGGTGGAAACCTTCCAGGCGGGCGTGAAGCCCACCTTCGTGGAAAAACTGGACGCCGTTGACGTGGCGAAAGCCTCCGGCATGCCGCTGGCACCGGTGATGATTTACGGCGATGACGTCACCCACGTGCTGACGGAAGAGGGGATTGCCTACCTCTACCGGGCAAAAGATCTGGAAGAGCGTCGCGCCATGGTCGCCGCCGTGGCCGGTATCACCGATATCGGTCTGGGCGTGGATGCCAGACGCGTGGCGGAACTGCGCCAGAGCGGCAAGGTCGTGTACCCGGAAGACATGGGGATTCGCCGTACTGATGCCACCCGCTCTCTGCTGGCGGCGGGCAGCGTGGCTGACCTCGTTGAGTGGTCCGGCGGTCTCTACAACCCACCTGCGAAATTCCGGAGCTGGTAATGACACTACTGCCCCAGATTCAGGTTGAAGGCGGTGCCGAATGGCTGGCGCGAACCGCCACTCAGTGTCTGATTGACGAAGCACGCTTAAGCCCGAAACCCGGTCTGGTGGACAGTCGGGGGAACGGCGCGCACCACGATTTATCGCTTGCGCTGATGGAGCGCTCCGCGCACAGCCTGACCTCCACGTTTCAGGCGCTGGCGCAGCAGAGCTGGCAGCGTCCGGCGGATATTGCCCTACGGCAAACCGTTGGCCGCCTTGGCCGTGAAGGCGAACGGCAGATGATGATCGCCACCGACGGCGTGAATACGCACCGTGGCGCAATCTGGGCGCTGGGGCTGCTGGTGAGCGCGGTGGCGATGCTGGGCGGCGATGCCCGCGCGCAAACCGTCGCTAACACCGCCGCACAGCTGGCGAAACTCCCGGACGACGCGGCACCGAAGGTGTTCAGTAAGGGGTTACGCGCCACGCACCGCTACCGCGTACCGGGCGCGCGGGAAGAGGCTCAGCAGGCGTTTCCGCACATCATGCAGCGCGCGCTGCCGCAGCTTCGCCTGAGCCGCCTCAACGGCAGCAGCGAAACAAACGCCAGACTCGACGCGCTGATGGCAATCATGACCTCGCTCACCGATACCTGCGTGCTGTCGCGCGCCGGAATGGAGGGGCTGGACGCCATGCAGAACGGCGCCCGGGCGGTACTGAACGCCGGAGGATGCGCAACGCTCGCGGGGCAGCAGGCGCTGGCGCGGTTAGATCGCCAGATGCTGACGCTCAATGCCTCACCGGGCGGTGCCGCCGACCTGCTTGCCGCCACGCTGTTTCTTGACCGTGTCGAAACGCCCTATTCAAAGCATTAAGAGGATGTTATGGAAAAAATCACATTGACCATGCCAGCCAGCCGCACGTTACGCGGCCGGGCGCTGGCAGGGGTAGTTGGATCCGGGGATATGGAGGTGCTGTTTACCGCCGAACCGGGCCAGACCTTAACCATTGATATCACCACCTCCGTCGACAACAGCCGCGGACGCTGGGAGGCATTATTCAGCCGCCTGGAGACCGTCAGCAGTCTGCCCGCAGGCAAACTGACCATCCACGACTTTGGCGCGACGCCGGGCGTGGCGCGCATTCGTATCGAACAGGTTTTTGAAGGGGTGAGCCATGCGTGATGACAGCAGCTTTATCGAATTAAAAGCGCGCCAGCGTGCGCAGGCGCTGCTCGACGAGGGCACCTACCGCGAACTGCTGGATCCGTTTGCAGGCATTATCTCTCCGTGGTTGGGGCCACAGGGCATTGTGCCTCAGGCCGATGATGGCATGGTGGTCGCGAAAGGGACTATCAACGGCCAGCCTGCGGTCGTCGTGGCGATTGAAGGCGCGTTCCAGGGCGGCAGCATGGGCGAGGTCTCCGGCGCGAAAATGGCAGCAGCGCTGGAGCTGGCGGCGGAAGATAACCGCAACGGCATTCCGACTCAGGCGGTGCTGTGCCTCGAAACCGGCGGCGTACGCCTGCAGGAAGCCAACCTCGGCCTGGCGGCGATTGCCGATATCCACGCGGCGATTGTTGACCTGCGTCGCTACACGCCCGTTATCGGGATTGTGGCCGGAACCGTGGGCTGCTTCGGCGGCATGTCCATCGCGGCGGCGCTTTGCAGCTACCTGATTGTGACCCGCGAAGCGCGTCTGGGGTTAAACGGTCCGCAGGTTATTGAGCAGGAAGCGGGCATTGAAGAGTACGACTCCCGCGACCGTCCGTTTATCTGGAGCATGACCGGCGGTGAGGTGCGCTATCAGAGCGGGCTGGTGGACGCGCTGGTCGGCGACGGCGTGAATGCGGTGAAAGCCGCGATGAACGAGGCCATCGCCAAAGGCATCCCGGCGAAACATCGTACCGATAACTACGACGATTACCTGAACCGCCTGATGAATTTCGACACCCGCAAGCAGGCCGATGCCGAACAGATTAACGCGCTTTTTGCCCGGGAGGTGAAATGATGAGTAACGCAATGAGCCGTGGCGAACTCTGGCTGGACATTCTCGCCCCGAATGCAAAACGTGTGGAAGGGTTATGCCCGTCCGTGCAGGCGGCAGACGGCGAGCTGAACGGTGAAACGGTGCGTTTTATCGCCGTAGTGCCGGATGCCAACAACCACTTCCCGCGCGCGGCGAAAGGGGAAGTCGGTCTGCTGGAAGGCTGGACGCTGGCGAAAGTGGTCAGCGAAACCGTCGCGGCAGATGCTGATAAAGCCGTTAAACGCCCGATTGTGGCGGTGATCGACGTCCCAAGCCAGGCTTATGGCCGTCGCGAAGAGGCGTTTGGTATCCACCAGGCGCTGGCAGGCGCTGCGGCCGCCTACGCCAACGCGCGCCTGGCGGGTCATCCGGTAATTGGCCTGATTGTGGGTAAAGCCATGTCCGGCGCGTTTCTGGCGCATGGCTACCAGGCCAACCGCCTGATTGCTTTTAACGATAAAGGCGTGCTCATCCATGCCATGGGGAAAGCGTCTGCCGCGCGGATCACCCTGCGCAGCGTGGAGGCGCTGGAAAAACTGGCCGCCACTATTCCACCTATGGCGTATGACATCAGCAACTACGCCACGCTGGGGCTGCTCTCAAGCCTGCTGGATATCAGCAACCCGGATGCCCCATCCGATAGCGACCTGACGCTGGTGAAAACCACCCTGCAACAGGCCATCAGTGACGCTCGTCAGGATCCGACGCTGAAAAGCCGTCTGGGTGCTGACAATCGCCGCAGTTCGGCGCTCGTACGCGAACGTATGCGCGCCAGCTGGTAAGTAAAAAGAGACCTGCCAGATGCACAACCTCACGGGCGTATCCGTTACGCCCGTGCGGGAAGCTGCATCCTGAAAATAATAATCATCGCGCCAGTGCTACTTCTTTTTAATCACAGGTGATTTATGACTTACGTAATTGTTCATGCTCTCGCACCGATTTTCGTCATCATGCTGCTGGGATTCTGGGCCGGTAAGGCAAAGATGGTCGATAACAAAAATGTTTCCCTGCTCAATATCTTCGTCATGGATTTTGCGCTGCCTGCCGCGTTGTTCAGCGCGACCGTGCAAACCCCGTGGACCGGTATCGTGGCGCAGTCGCCGCTGATCCTGGTACTGACTCTGGCGATGTGGATCACCTACGCAGCCATCTATTTCCTTGCCACGAAGGTCTTTAAAAAATCCCCTCAGGATGCGGCCGTGCTGACGCTCACCGTCGCGCTGCCAAACTATGCGGCGCTTGGTCTGCCGATTCTGGGCAGCGTGCTGGGTGAAGGATCTACCACGTCTCTGTCTGTGGCGGTCTCTATTGCCTGCGGGTCCGTGCTGATGACGCCGTTCTGTCTGCTGATCCTGGAGCGGGAAAAAGCGCGCGCTGAGGGCAATACCTCCGGCTCAACCCTCTCTATGCTGCCGGTGCTGATGTGGCGATCCATTAAAAAACCGATCGTGATGGGGCCTCTGCTGGGTGTGATTTTATCCGCCATCGGCATCAAAATGCCGGAACTGGTCCTCGCTGCAATTAAACCGTTGGGGCTGTCCGCCACCGCTGCGGCGCTGTTCCTGACCGGGGTGATCCTCTCTGCCCGTAAGCTGCAGATCAACACCATGGTGATCACTTCCACCATCGCTAAGCTGCTGATCCAGCCAGCCATTGCCTGGGGTATCGTTTTAATCTTCGGTCTGCACGGCTCCGTGGCGATCACCGCCATTCTGATGATTGCGCTGTCCGCGGGTTTCTTCGGGGTCGTGTTTGGTAACCGCTTTGGCGTGCAGTCACCGGATGCAGAAGCGGTACTGCTGTTAAGCTCAGTCCTGTGTATCCTGTCGCTGCCGCTGTTTATCTCGCTGACTTCAGGAATGTAATCATGACCACAACATTACGCCCCCACGACCTCATCTGGCTTACCTCGCGCGACGCGCTGGAAGGTATTACTGAAACCTGGGTGGATGCCGCCTGGCATACCGGCCTGCCGGTGGTGGTGCGGCGTGATGTTGATAACGATGACCGAATCCCCGTTGGCGTGCGCGGACTGCGCCGCGACCAGCGGGCGGCTGGATGGGTGAAGCCCGGGAATGTGTTACGCGTGGTGTCACCTGAAGAGCTGTGCGTCACCGCCGATCTGCTGCGTTCGCCGTTTGTCACCGAGCCACCGGTTCAGGTGGCGTTACAGCTTGCGCAGCAGCCGTGGCCGTGGAGGTGGGGCATAACCGGCAGCACCGGCTATGCCCTGGCGACCGGCATTCCGGTGATCCATGCCGACAGCGATCTTGATCTGCTGATCCGCGCCCCGCAGCCGATATCACCCGACGCGTTTACCGCCTGGCAGTCGCAGTTGAGTGGTGCGCTGTGCCGGGCTGATACCCAGGTGGATACGCCTGAGGGCGGATTCGCGCTGGCGGAGTGGCTGCGCGATGGCAAAACGCTGCTGAAAACCCGCCGTGGGCCACGCCTGGTGGTTGACCCATGGCGCAGGGAGGAGTGATGAAAATACTGTTTACCTTTCCGGGGCAGGGTACGCAGCATGAAGGTATGCTGCAAAACCTGCCGGGAACGGAACTGGCTCAGGCGCGTGAGGTGCTGGGTGCCGAAGTTGATACGCTGGACAGTGCCGCCTCGTTAACCCATACCCGTGCGGTTCAGATTTCTCTGCTGATTGCTGGCGTGTCCTGGGCGCGCGAGCTGGAGCGACGTGACGTGTCGCCTGACATCGTCAGCGGTTTATCGATTGGCGCTTATCCCGCGGCGGTAGTAGCAGGGGCGCTGGAATTTACGGACGCCCTTAAGCTGGTGGCGCTGCGTGGCGATCTGATGGAACAGGCCTGGCCCCACGGCTACGGCCTGACGGCCATCATGGGCTTAACCCTGCCGCAGGTGGAACAGCTTATCGAGGGTAGCGGAACGTATATTGCTAACCTGAATGCCGAAACGCAGATCGTCATTGCCGGATCCGATGAAGGGATGGCGCAGGTGGCAAAACGCGCTCTGGAAAAGGGGGCGAGCAAAGTGCAAAGGCTGGCAGTCAGCGTGCCATCCCATTGTGAACTGCTGGCGAAGCCGGCACAAAAGCTGGCCTCGGCGTTTGAAGCGGTCACCCTTTCCCGACCGCGCTGTGCGTATCTGAGCGGCAGCACCGGACGCGTGCTCTGGCAGCCGGAGAAAATCGCGGACGATCTTGCCATGAACATGGCGCGCACCGTGCGCTGGCAGGAGGCGGTGATTGCCGCGAATGAACGTGAAGCCCGGCTGGCGATCGAGATGCCGCCCGGTGGCGTCCTGACCTGCCTGACACGTCAGGCGGCGTGGGAAGGGGAGACCATATCACTCGAGCGCAGCGGTGTGGATGTGGCGGTGCATCTGGCAGGAAGGCTTCGTTCGTGAATTTTTAGCCCGGTGGCGGCTACGCCTTACCGGGCCTACGGGTTCGGTTGCCTTGTTTTGTATCACACACTTTCCTGCAGGCTGCGCGCATACATCCGCCCTTCGGCGGCTAATGCCCGCAGGCTCGGGTCCTGCTCGCGGTTGCGGGCGAACACAATCGCGATAAGCTGCTGCATCTGGTACGGTTCTGCCAGCTTCAGTAGCTGCACCGAATTTTCGTAGACCTTCTTCATCCTGCCCGGCATCAGCGTAAAGCCGACGCCCGCCTGAACCAGGCTGAGCATTGAGAAAATGTCATTCACGCGGGTGACGATTTCCGGTTCAAATCCGGCGATATGAAATGCTTCCTGGAACCCCGCATAGGTGGCAAACCCTTCTGCCAGCGAGACAAATTTCTGATCTTTGTAATCGCGTAAATCCGCCAGCCCGCTGGTATTCAGCGTGGCAGAGGCAGGCGCGGCCAGGAAAATGTCATCATGAAACAGGGGCAGGACTTCAAGGCTGTTGCGGTCGATATTGCTTTCGGAAATCGAGATGAGGATCGCGTCCAGCGTACCGTCGTCAAGCATATGCAGCAACGTATCGTTAGAGCCCATCGTCAGATCCATCTCCAGATCCGGGCGACGCAGCTTCATGCCCATGATCAGGCGCGGCACGGTTTCCAGCGTCAGCGAGTAGAGCGTGCCGACGCGCAACCGTCCCTGACCAATACCGGCGACTTTACGGGACTCTTCCAGCCCGCGCTCCATCACCTGCATAACCTCCTGACAATACTCCAGCAGCGTCCAGGCGGACGGAAGGGCAATCAGGTTACGTCCCTTATGGGTAAAGAGCGGACAGCGGACGTTCTCTTCCAGAGTATGCAGTGCACGATGCACGCTGACGCCGCTCAGACCCAGCGTTTCGGCAGTACGCGCGATATTGCCCTTCTCCATAAACGTCATGAAGATGCTGAGCTTACGGAATGTAATGTCGCTCGTGATATCGAAACCCATAACCCTCCCGGCGTGTCAGTCAGCCTGCAGCATCGCTTCCAGCTGTTCCTGGGCATCCAGCCATGCCATTTCGCACTCTTCGAGGCTGGATTTGGTCTTCGCCTGGGTTTGCAGACAGTTGGTCAGCTCCGCTTTACGGCTCTGGTCATACAGTTCGCTGTCGCCCAGCTTCTCTTCAACGGCGGCAAGCGTGGCGTTGAGCTTTTCCATCTCTTTTTCGAGACGGGCAATCTCTTTACGCAGTGGTTGAGTCTGAGTACGCAGTTCAGCTTCACGACGCTTCTGATCTTTACGCGCCTGCGCGCTGTTGGCGTTCTCTTTCGCCGACTCTTCCGGCTGGTTCTCTTGCTTCTGCACGTCCGTCAGCCACTGCTGATAGTCTTCCAGGTCGCCGTCAAACGGCTCGACTTTACCGTCGTGCACCAGATAGAGATCGTCCGTGGTGGAGCGGATCAGGTGCCGATCGTGCGAGACCACAACCAGCGCGCCCTCAAACTCAATCAGCGCTTCGGTCAACGCCTGACGCATGTCGAGGTCGAGGTGGTTGGTCGGTTCATCGAGCAGCAGCAGGTTCGGGCGCTGCCAGACGATCAGCGCCAGCACCAGACGCGCTTTTTCGCCGCCGGAGAAACGCTCTGTGTTTTCAGTGACCTTATCACCCTGGAAGCCAAAGCCGCCGAGGTAGTCGCGCAGCTTCTGCTCCATCTCCTGCGGCGCCAGACGCGCCAGATGCTGGATAGGGGACTCGTCCGCGCGTAAAAATTCCAGCTGATGCTGGGCGAAGTAGCCAAGCTTGATGCCTTTCGCCAGACCGATTTCGCCGCTTACCGGGTTAAGCTCGCCCGCCAGCAGTTTGATGAGCGTTGACTTACCGGCACCGTTACGCCCCAGAAGACCAATGCGCGAACCCGGTACCAGGTTGAGTTTGATGGAGTCGAGGATGATGCGATCGCCGTATCCGGCGCTCACTTTTTCCATCTTCAGCAGCGGGTTTGGCAGGCTCTCCGGCTCGCGGAAGCTAAAGTGGAACGGGTTATCCACATGCGCCGGGGCAATCATCTCCATGCGTTCCAGCATCTTGATGCGGCTCTGGGCCTGCTTGGCCTTCGAGGCTTTGGCCTTGAAGCGGTCAACAAAACTCTGCAGATGTGCCACGCGCTGCTGCTGGCTTTCGTACATCGCCTGCTGTTGAGCGAGGCGCGTTGCGCGCTGGCGTTCGAAAGAGCTGTAGTTACCGGTGTACTCGAACATATTTTGCTGTTCGATATGAATGATTTTATCCACCACCGGATCGAGGAAGTCGCGGTCGTGGGAGATCAGAATCAGAGTGCCCTGATAGCTCTTGAGCCACTTCTCCAGCCAAATGACCGCATCGAGATCGAGGTGGTTGGTCGGTTCATCGAGCAACAGCAAATCGGAGCGGCAGATCAGCGCCTGCGCCAGGTTAAGACGCATACGCCAGCCACCGGAGAAGTCGCTGACGGGACGTTCAAGCTGTTCGTTGCTGAACCCCAGGCCGTGGAGCAGGCTGGAAGCGCGGGAGCGAATGGTCCACGCGTCGATGGCGTCCAGCTTGCCGTGGACGGTGGCGATGGTGTGGCCATCGTTGCGCTCGTTGGCGGCGTTCAGTTCCGCTTCCAGCTTACGGTATTCACGATCGCCATCAATAACATAGTCGAGCGCCGGCTCACTCAGGGCGGGCGTCTCCTGGTTTACCCAGGCGAGCTGCCAGTTTCCCGGATAAGTAAAGTTACCGCCATCCGCGCTAATCTCGTTTTTCAGCAGCGCCAGCAGGGTGGATTTACCGCAGCCATTTTTGCCGACCAGCCCCACTTTTTGACCTGGATTAATGGTGGCGGTGGCGTTATCCAGCAGGACGCGCACGCCGCGGCGAATTTGTAACGAGGAGAAAACAATCATAGAAGCGCCGTATGTTCCGACTATGTTAATTTGTCATTATGATAATGTAAGGTGTGGGCCATTTTCCGCACCGGGCCGCCATGGTAGCCCAAAACAACGACGATACACAAAAACAGAAACAGAACCGGGAGGGGAGTGATGTCTCAGACAGCAAAAGTGCTGCTGCTGTATGCCCATCCGGAATCTCAGGACTCGGTGGCAAACCGCGTCCTGCTTAAGCCGGCTACTCAGCTCAGTAACGTGACGGTGCACGATCTCTACGCGCACTACCCTGATTTCTTTATCGATATTCCGTACGAGCAGGAATTGCTGCGTCAGCATGATGTGATTGTGTTCCAGCATCCGCTCTATACCTATAGCTGTCCGGCCCTGCTGAAAGAGTGGCTGGATCGGGTGCTGAGCCGGGGGTTTTCCAGCGGGGTGGGGGGCAACCAACTGGCGGGAAAGTACTGGCGTAGTGTGATTACCACCGGTGAGCCGGAGAGCGCCTACCGCTACGATGGCCTTAACCGTTATCCGATGAGCGATATCCTGCGACCGTTTGAACTGACGGCGGCGATGTGCCGTATGCACTGGATGAGCCCGATTATTGTCTACTGGGCACGACGTCAGGATCCGAAGGAGCTGGCGAGCCACGCCAGAGCGTACGGTGAATGGCTGGCATCACCGATTCCGGCAGGAGGGCGTTAATGGAAGGATCGAATTTACTCCTCGCCGGGGTGCTGTTTTTGTTTGCCGCAGTGGTGGCTGTACCGTTGGCCGCACGGCTCGGTATTGGCGCGGTACTCGGGTATCTGTTGGCGGGGATCGCGATTGGCCCCTGGGGGCTGGGATTCATCAGCGATGTCGATGAAATTCTCCATTTCTCCGAGCTGGGCGTGGTCTTCCTGATGTTCATCATTGGCCTGGAGCTTAATCCGTCAAAGCTGTGGCAGCTCCGGCGCTCTATCTTTGGCGTTGGCGCGGCGCAGGTGCTGTTCAGTGCGGCCATTCTGGCCGGATTGCTGATGCTCACTGACTTTTCGTGGCAGGCGGCGACCATCGGCGGTATTGGCCTTGCCATGTCCTCAACGGCGATGGCATTGCAGCTGATGCGGGATAAGGGCATGAACCGCAGTGAGTCGGGGCAACTGGGGTTTTCGGTGCTGCTGTTTCAGGATTTAGCGGTGATCCCGGCGTTAGCGCTGGTGCCGCTGTTGGCCGGGCCGGGTGACGATCACTTTGACTGGGCAAAAGTCTCCATGAAGGTGCTGGCTTTTGCGGGCATGCTAATTGGGGGACGTTTTCTGCTGCGGCCGGTGTTCCGCTTCATCGCCGCGTCAGGCGTGCGTGAGGTGTTTACCGCCGCAACGCTGCTGCTGGTATTAGGCTCTGCGCTGTTTATGGACGCGCTGGGGCTGTCGATGGCGCTGGGTACGTTTATCGCCGGGGTGCTGCTCGCCGAGAGCGAATACCGCCACGAACTGGAAATTGCGATCGAACCCTTTAAAGGGCTGCTGTTAGGGCTGTTCTTTATTTCGGTGGGCATGGCGCTCAATCTCGGTGTGCTCTATACCCATCTGCTGTGGGTTATTGTGAGCGTGGCTGTGCTGGTGGCGGTGAAAACGCTGGTGCTGTATGTCCTGGCGCGTATATCCGGGCTGCGCAGTTCGGAACGTATGCAGTTTGCCAGCGTGCTAAGCCAGGGGGGAGAGTTCGCGTTTGTGCTGTTCTCTACGGCATCGTCCCAGAAACTGTTCAAAGACGATCAGATGGCGCTTTTGCTGGTGACGGTCACGCTGTCGATGATGACCACACCGCTGCTGATGAAGCTTGTGGATAAACTGCTGTCGCGCCGCTTAAACCCGGCTGATGATGAAGACGAAGCCCCGTGGGTGGAAGACGATAAGCCGCAAGTGATTGTGGTGGGGTTTGGCCGCTTCGGGCAGGTGATTGGTCGTCTGCTGATGGCGAACAAAATGCGCATCACGGTGCTCGAGCGGGATATCAGCGCGGTCAACCTGATGCGCAAATATGGTTATAAGGTTTACTACGGCGATGCGACGCAGCTCGAACTGCTGCGATCCGCAGGTGCGGAGGCGGCGGAGTCGATCGTCATAACCTGTAACGATCCGGAAGATACGATGAAGCTGGTCGAACTCTGCCAGCAGCATTTCCCGCATCTGCATATTCTGGCGCGTGCGCGGGGACGTGTTGAAGCGCACGAACTGTTGCAGGCGGGTGTGAAACACTTCTCGCGTGAGACGTTTTCCAGTGCGCTGGAGCTGGGGCGCAAGGCGTTGATTTCGCTGGGTATGCACCCGCATCAGGCGCAGCGGGCCCAGATGCACTTCCGACGGCTGGATATGCGAATGCTGCGCGAGCTGATGCCCGTACACACGGATACGGCGCAGATTTCCCGCGTGCGGGAAGCGCGTCGCGAGCTGGAGGAGATTTTCCAGCGTGAGATGCAGCAGGAACGACGCCAGCTGGACGGCTGGGACGAATTTGAATAAAGGGTAACCAAATATGGCTGTACGTAAACGCTTTATTGCGGGCGCAAAGTGCCCTTCCTGCCAGGCGCAAGATACTCTGGCAATGTGGCGTGAAAATAATATTGATGTTGTTGAGTGTGTTAAGTGCGGCCACCAGATGCGTGAGGCCGACAAAGAAGCACGCGATCATGTACGCAAAGAAGAGCAAGTGATCGGCATTTTTCATCCGGACTAGCGATATGCCCTGAGTTTTTTTAAGCTAAAGGGTACACGGGTGCAGATTTCCGCTACAATCTGCGCCAGCAATTTTCCCACGCTCAGGAGATATCATGAAAGTAGCAAAAGACCTGGTGGTCAGCCTGGCCTATCAGGTACGTACAGAAGACGGTGTGTTGGTTGATGAGTCTCCGGTGAGTGCGCCGCTGGACTACCTGCATGGTCACGGTTCCCTGATTTCCGGCCTGGAAAACGCGCTGGAAGGTCATGAAGTTGGCGATAAATTTGACGTTGCTGTAGGCGCGAACGACGCATACGGCCAGTATGACGACAACCTGGTTCAGCGCGTTCCTAAAGACGTGTTCATGGGCGTTGACGAACTGCAGGTTGGCATGCGCTTCCTGGCGGAAACTGACCAGGGCCCGGTTCCGGTTGAAATTACTGAAGTTGAAGACGACCACGTTGTGGTTGATGGCAACCACATGCTGGCTGGCCAGAACCTGAAGTTCAACGTAGAAGTTGTCGCTATCCGTGAAGCAACCGAAGAAGAGCTGGCTCATGGCCACGTTCACGGTGCGCACGGTCATGACCATGACCACGATCACGGCCATGACGGCTGCTGCGGTGGCCACGGCCACGACCATGGTCACGACCACGGTAAAGGTGGTTGCGGTAACGGCGGCTGTGGCTGCCACTAATTCCGTATAACGGAAAATAAAAAAGCGGGATTATCCCGCTTTTTTTTCGCCTCAATAGTGAGGTGGTGGCGTCTCTTCAGACTGTGAGGCGATGTTTGACGGCTGCGTAGCCTTCAGCTTTTCCGTCAGCAGGCGCATATGATCCCGCAGTTTCGCCATTTCGAGTTCATGCGCGGTCACGGTCTGGTTAAGCTCTTCGATGGTGATGTCCTGAAAAGCCAGGCGGCTTTCCAGTTCAGCCAGTCTCGCTTCAATCGTTGTGTCCTTCATCATTCACCTCGTCTGTTTCTGATTCGCCATAATGGGCCAGCGGCGGCGAAGTTTAACTGAGTTTGTTCCTTAGTGCAGTATCCATCCCTTTGGCAAGAAACTTATTTAAACAAAAATAGTCTTAAAAGTGGCGAGAATCGGGAGAGTCTGTCTGTAGATTTCTTCCACAACGTTTTATAGTACGTAGCTCATTTACGTTTAATGCTGGGGTGAGAGTCCCCAGGCCCTGGAGATATGGATGAAATCACTGTTTAAAGTAACGCTGCTGGCGACGACGATGGCTGTTGCGCTGAACGCGCCGCTGTCCTTCGCTGCTGATACTGCTGCGAAGCCTGCTGCAACTGCAGACAGCAAAGCGGCGTTCAAAAATGACGACCAGAAATCTGCCTACGCACTGGGCGCATCTCTGGGTCGTTACATGGAAAATTCTCTGAAAGAACAAGAGAAACTGGGCATCAAACTGGACAAAGCTCAGCTGATCGCGGGTGTTCAGGATGCGTTTGCTGATAAGAGCAAACTGTCTGACCAGGAAATTGAACAGACTCTGCAGGCGTTCGAAGCGCGTGTGAAAGGTGCCGCTCAGACGAAGATGGAAGCGGACGCGAAAGACAACGAAGCGAAAGGCAAAGCCTACCGCGATACCTTTGCTAAAGAGAAGGGCGTAAAAACCTCTTCTACCGGTCTGGTATACAAAGTTGAGAAAGAAGGTACCGGTGATGCACCGAAAGACAGCGATACTGTCGTGGTGAACTACAAAGGTACGCTGATCGACGGTAAAGAGTTCGATAACTCCTACACCCGCGGTGAGCCGCTCTCCTTCCGTCTGGATGGTGTGATCCCAGGCTGGACTGAAGGTCTGAAAAACATCAAGAAAGGCGGTAAGATCAAGCTGGTTATCCCACCGGATCTGGCCTATGGCAAAACCGGCGTTCCGGGTATCCCTGCCAACTCTACGCTGGTGTTTGACGTAGAGCTGCTGGATATCAAACCGGCACCGAAAGCCGATGCGAAACCAGAAGCGCAGGCAGATCAAAAAGCTGCCGCAGACGCGAAGAAGTAATGTAATGAAAACCGCCGCCTTTAAGGCGGCGGTTTTTTTTATTGTGGGGCAGATATAATTAACACTGGAAAGTGCCAGGTACGCTGTATTAATTTAGTTGTCCGTGTAGATAATGAGCCTGCCCTGAAAACCTAACGACAGGCTCCTGAAAAGGAGTGTTTTTTTCATGTCCAGGTCGCTTTTAACCAACGAAACCAGTGAACTTGATTTGCTGGATCAACGTCCTTTCGACCAGACCGACTTCGATATTCTGAAATCCTACGAAGCGGTGGTGGACGGGTTAGCGATGCTCATTGGGTCCCACTGCGAAATCGTATTGCACTCCCTGCAAGATCTGAAGTGTTCCGCCATCCGCATTGCTAATGGTGAGCATACTGGCCGTAAAATTGGTTCGCCAATTACCGACCTTGCATTGCGTATGCTGCATGACATGACCGGCGCGGACAGCAGCGTCTCCAAATGCTATTTCACTCGCGCCAAAAGCGGCGTGCTGATGAAATCAGAAACCATTGCTATTCGAAATCGCGAGCATCGTGTGATCGGACTGCTGTGCATCAACATGAACCTTGATGTGCCATTCTCGCAAATCATGAGCACCTTTATTCCGCCTGAAACGCCAGACGTGGGCTCTTCTGTTAACTTTGCCTCTTCAGTTGAGGATCTCGTCACGCAGACGCTGGAGTTCACGATTGAAGAGGTGAATGCCGATCGCAACGTATCGAACAACGCCAAGAACCGTCAGATCGTGCTGAATCTCTATGAAAAAGGCATTTTTGATATCAAAGACGCCATCAATCAGGTGGCTGACCGCCTGAACATTTCCAAACATACGGTCTACCTCTATATTCGCCAGTTCAAAAGCGGTGATTTCCTGGGGCAAGATAAGTAATGCGTTTTGCGTTAATGGTGACAGGCCCGGCGTATGGCACTCAGCAGGCCAGCAGCGCGCTGCAATTTGCCCAAGCGCTGCTAAAAGCCGGACACGAACTGGTGAGCGTCTTCTTCTATCGGGAAGGGGTTTATAACGCGAACCAGTTTACGTCGCCGGCCAGCGATGAGTTTGATCTGGTGCGCGCCTGGCAGGCGTTAAATGAGACGCAGGGTGTTGAATTGCATATCTGCGTGGCAGCGGCCCTGCGTCGCGGTGTCGCTGATACAACCGAAGCCGCGCGTCTTGGTTTAGCCGGTTCCAACCTGCAGCCCGGATTTACGCTAAGTGGTCTGGGCGCGCTGGCGCAGGCTGCGCTCACCTGTGACCGAGTGGTGCAATTCTGATGAAACGCGTAGCGTTTGTTTTTACCACTGCCCCGCACGGTAGCGCATCGGGCCGAGAAGGGCTGGATGCGCTGCTCGCGACATCTGCATTGACCGAGGAGATCGGCGTCTTCTTTTTAGGGGACGGGGTGTTTCAGCTTCTGGCGGGCCAGCAACCGCAGGCGATTTTGATGCGGGATTACATCGCCACCTTTAAAGTGTTGCCGCTGTACGACATTGAAACCTTCTATGTGTGTGCCGACTCGCTGGCCGCTCGCGGATTAGATGAGAAGACGCCTTTTGTTCTGGATGTCACGTGCCTGTCTTCTGCTGCGCTGCGCGAACAACTCTCTCACTACGACACTGTTCTGACTTTCTGAGGCTGCCATGCTCCATACCCTGAGCCGCTCACCGTGGCAATGTGATATCGACACGCTACTGAGCATGCTGCGCGAAGGTGATGACCTGCTGCTGATTCAGGATGGCGTACTTGCTGCGCTGGAAGGCAGCCGTTTCGTTGAAATCCTTACAAATGCCCCCATAACTGTCTCTGCGCTAAAGGACGATCTGGATGCGCGGGGTCTTTCTGGTCAAATTTCAGCCAAAATTGACGTGGTTGGCTATACTGATTTCGTCAATCTTACTGTGACGCACGCCAGTCAAATGAACTGGTGATTTGAGATCGCTGTATATTTCTTGACACCTTTTCGACGTAGCCCTAAAATTTCGCGTCCTCATATTGTATGAGGTCGTTTTATTACGTGTTTACGAAGCAAAAGCTAAAACCAGGAGCTATTTAATGGCAACAGTTAACCAGCTGGTACGCAAACCACGTGCACGCAAAGTTGCAAAGAGCAACGTGCCTGCGCTGGAAGCATGCCCGCAGAAACGTGGTGTATGTACTCGTGTGTATACCACCACTCCTAAAAAACCAAACTCCGCACTGCGTAAAGTATGCCGTGTGCGTTTGACTAACGGTTTCGAAGTGACTTCCTACATCGGTGGTGAAGGTCACAACCTGCAGGAGCACTCCGTGATCCTGATCCGTGGCGGTCGTGTTAAAGACCTTCCGGGTGTTCGTTACCACACCGTTCGTGGTGCGCTGGACTGCTCAGGTGTTAAAGACCGTAAGCAGGCTCGCTCCAAGTACGGCGTGAAGCGTCCTAAGGCTTAATGGTTCTCCGTTAAGTAAGGCCAAACTGATTTATCTTAATGTCAAACTAAACTCGTAGAGTTTTGGACAATCCTGAATTAACAACGGAGTATTCCCATGCCACGTCGTCGCGTCATTGGTCAGCGTAAAATTCTTCCAGATCCGAAATTCGGATCAGAACTGCTGGCAAAATTTGTAAATATCCTGATGGTAGATGGTAAAAAATCTACTGCAGAAGCAATCGTATACAGCGCGCTGGAGACCCTGGCTCAGCGTTCTGGTAAAAATGAACTGGAAGCTTTCGAAGTCGCTCTCGACAACGTTCGCCCAACTGTAGAAGTTAAGTCCCGCCGCGTTGGTGGTTCTACTTATCAGGTTCCAGTTGAAGTTCGTCCGGTTCGTCGTAATGCCCTGGCAATGCGTTGGATCGTTGAAGCTGCTCGTAAACGCGGTGATAAATCCATGGCTCTGCGTCTGGCGAACGAACTTTCTGATGCTGCAGAAAACAAAGGTACTGCAGTTAAGAAACGTGAAGACGTTCACCGTATGGCAGAAGCCAACAAGGCGTTCGCACACTACCGTTGGTAATCCCTTCGGAGTATTAGTCACCAGGCGGGCGCTTCAGAGAAGCTGCCCGCTCTGGGTTACTTAACTGAACGCCTAAAGAAACAAACGAGGAATCAAATGGCTCGTACAACACCCATCGCACGCTACCGTAACATCGGTATCAGTGCGCACATCGACGCCGGTAAGACCACTACTACCGAACGTATTCTGTTCTACACCGGTGTAAACCATAAAATCGGTGAAGTTCATGACGGCGCAGCCACCATGGACTGGATGGAACAGGAGCAGGAGCGTGGTATTACTATCACCTCCGCAGCGACTACTGCATTCTGGTCAGGTATGGCTAAGCAGTACGAACCGCATCGCGTAAACATCATCGACACCCCAGGGCACGTTGACTTCACCATCGAAGTAGAACGTTCCATGCGTGTTCTTGACGGCGCGGTAATGGTTTATTGCGCAGTTGGTGGTGTTCAGCCACAGTCTGAAACCGTATGGCGTCAGGCGAACAAATATAAAGTTCCACGCATCGCGTTCGTTAACAAAATGGACCGTATGGGTGCTAACTTCCTGAAAGTTGTTGGTCAGATCAAAACCCGTCTGGGCGCGAACCCTGTTCCGCTGCAGCTGGCAATTGGTGCTGAAGAAGGCTTCACCGGCGTTATCGACCTGGTGAAAATGAAAGCCATCAACTGGAACGATGCAGACCAGGGCGTTACCTTCGAATACGAAGATATCCCGGCTGAGATGCAGGACCTGGCTGACGAATGGCACCAGAACCTGATCGAATCCGCTGCTGAAGCTTCTGAAGAGCTGATGGAGAAATACCTGGGTGGTGAAGAACTGTCTGAAGAAGAGATCAAAAAAGCTCTGCGTCAGCGTGTTCTGAACAACGAAATCATCCTGGTAACCTGTGGTTCTGCGTTCAAGAACAAAGGTGTTCAGGCGATGCTGGATGCGGTAGTTGACTACCTGCCATCCCCGGTTGACGTTCCTGCGATCAACGGCATCCTGGACGACGGTAAAGATACTCCGGCTGAGCGTCACGCAAGCGACGACGAGCCGTTCTCTGCACTGGCGTTCAAAATTGCTACCGACCCATTCGTGGGTAACCTGACCTTCTTCCGCGTTTACTCTGGTGTGGTTAACTCCGGTGACACCATCCTGAACTCCGTGAAAGCGGCGCGTGAACGTTTTGGCCGTATCGTACAGATGCACGCTAACAAACGTGAAGAGATCAAAGAAGTTCGTGCGGGCGACATCGCTGCAGCTATCGGTCTGAAAGACGTGACCACCGGTGACACCCTGTGTGACCCGGATCACCCGATCATTCTGGAGCGTATGGAATTCCCTGAGCCGGTAATCTCCATCGCGGTTGAACCAAAAACCAAAGCTGACCAGGAAAAAATGGGTCTGGCTCTGGGCCGTCTGGCGAAAGAAGACCCATCATTCCGCGTATGGACTGATGAAGAATCTAACCAGACCATCATCGCAGGTATGGGTGAACTGCACCTGGACATCATCGTTGACCGTATGAAGCGCGAGTTCAACGTTGAAGCGAACGTGGGTAAACCTCAGGTTGCTTACCGCGAAGCGATTCGCGCGAAAGTTACCGATATCGAAGGTAAACACGCTAAGCAGTCTGGTGGTCGCGGTCAGTACGGTCACGTTGTGATCGACATGTACCCACTGGAGCCGGGCTCTAACCCGAAAGGTTACGAGTTCATCAACGACATCAAAGGTGGTGTAATTCCTGGCGAATACATCCCTGCCGTTGATAAAGGCATCCAGGAACAGCTGAAAGCGGGCCCTCTGGCTGGCTATCCGGTTGTTGACATGGGTATCCGTCTGCACTTCGGTTCTTACCACGACGTTGACTCCTCTGAACTGGCGTTTAAACTGGCTGCGTCTATTGCCTTTAAAGAAGGCTTTAAGAAAGCAAAACCAGTTCTGCTTGAGCCAATCATGAAGGTTGAAGTAGAAACTCCTGAAGAGAACACCGGTGACGTTATCGGTGACTTGAGCCGTCGTCGCGGTATGCTGCGCGGTCAGGAATCCGAAGTAACTGGCGTTAAGATCCACGCTGAAGTTCCGCTGTCTGAAATGTTCGGATATGCAACGCAGCTGCGTTCTCTGACCAAAGGTCGTGCATCATACACCATGGAATTCCTGAAGTATGATGATGCGCCTAACAACGTTGCTCAGGCCGTTATTGAAGCCCGTGGTAAGTAATCCACAGGATTAAAACCTAAGTCCCGTGCTCTCTCCTGAGGGGAGAGCACTATAGTAAGGAATATAGCCGTGTCTAAAGAAAAATTTGAACGTACAAAACCGCACGTCAACGTTGGTACTATCGGCCACGTTGACCATGGTAAAACTACCCTGACTGCTGCAATCACTACCGTTCTGGCTAAAACCTACGGTGGTTCTGCTCGTGCATTCGACCAGATCGATAACGCACCAGAAGAAAAAGCTCGTGGTATCACCATCAACACCTCTCACGTTGAA
>NZ_JAMJFW010000029.1:0-63834 GCF_023544405.1 Enterobacter cloacae complex sp. OE43NF | reverse complement strand
AGGCTAATGTAGGGTTTTGCTATCCTTATAATGAATTTACTCCAGGGTGTAAAATATATAATGAAGTGGACTTGGAATGTTTTATTTTATCAGATAGTGTTGAATATCAAAACGAAAGATCAAAAATAAGAACTATTACAAATACTAAACCTTCGGGGAATTGTTTCGAAGTGGCAAATTATATCAAGCAGTTGTGTATTAGTAGGCGGTGAGAGCGTGTGTTATGAGATTTTATGTATTGTCTAAAACACTCTAGAATATCGCACATCTTCTACTAACCACTCATCAGCAAAGTGAGTTAATATCAGTGAACATTCAAGCCGCGCACAGTCGCGGCGACCACACCTGACAGGAGTATGTAATGTCCAAGCAACAGATCGGCGTTGTCGGTATGGCAGTGATGGGGCGCAACCTGGCGCTCAACATCGAAAGCCGTGGTTATACCGTCTCCGTTTTCAACCGCTCCCGTGATAAGACCGAAGAAGTCATCGCTGAGAATCCGGGTAAGAAACTGGTTCCTTTCTATACGGTTAAAGAGTTTGTTGAATCTCTGGAAACGCCTCGTCGTATCCTGTTAATGGTGAAAGCGGGCGCAGGTACCGATGCAGCCATCGATTCCCTGAAACCTTATCTGGACAAAGGCGACATCATCATTGATGGTGGCAACACCTTCTTCCAGGACACCATTCGTCGTAACCGTGAACTCTCTGCTGAAGGTTTCAACTTCATCGGTACCGGTGTTTCCGGTGGTGAAGAGGGCGCGCTGAAAGGCCCATCTATCATGCCTGGCGGCCAGAAAGAAGCGTACGAGCTTGTTGCGCCAATCCTGACCAAAATCGCTGCGGTTGCGGAAGATGGTGAGCCGTGTGTGACCTATATCGGCCCGGACGGTGCAGGCCACTATGTTAAGATGGTTCACAACGGCATCGAATACGGCGATATGCAGCTGATTGCTGAAGCCTACTCTCTGCTGAAGGGGGGCCTGAATCTTTCCAACGAAGAACTCGCAGAGACCTTCACCGAGTGGAACAAAGGCGAGCTGAACAGCTATCTGATCGACATCACCAAAGATATCTTCACGAAGAAAGATGAAGAGGGTAAATACCTGGTCGATGTGATTCTTGACGAAGCGGCGAACAAAGGTACCGGCAAATGGACCAGCCAGAGCTCTCTGGACCTGGGCGAACCGCTGTCTCTGATCACTGAATCCGTATTCGCTCGTTACATCTCTTCTCTGAAAGATCAGCGCGTTGCGGCTTCCAAAGTGCTGTCTGGTCCGCAGGCTAAACCAGCTGCTGACAAAGCGGAATTCGTTGAGAAGGTTCGTCGTGCTCTGTACTTGGGCAAAATCGTCTCTTACGCGCAGGGTTTCTCTCAGTTACGCGCGGCTTCTGACGAAAACAACTGGGATCTGAACTACGGTGAAATCGCGAAGATCTTCCGTGCAGGTTGCATCATCCGCGCCCAGTTCCTGCAGAAAATCACCGATGCCTATGCTGAAAATGCAGGTATCGCGAACCTGCTTCTGGCACCTTACTTTAAGAAGATTGCTGACGAATACCAGCAGGCGCTGCGTGATGTGGTTGCATACGCTGTACAGAACGGTATTCCTGTGCCGACCTTCTCCGCTGCAGTGGCGTATTACGACAGCTATCGCGCTGCCGTACTGCCTGCCAACCTGATCCAGGCGCAGCGTGACTACTTCGGTGCGCATACGTATAAACGTACGGATAAAGAAGGTGTGTTCCACACCGAATGGCTGGATTAATCTAATTAGTTCTGCCATTCCATCAAGCCCGGTAGCGATACCGGGCTTTTTTATCTCGCCAAGTCCACTCACTTTTGAACGGAATAGATTGCGTGAAAATTCTCGTCACCGGTGGTGCCGGTTTTATCGGTTCCGCGGTTATCCGACATATCATTAATAATACTCAAGATAGCGTTGTTAACGTTGATAAATTGACCTATGCCGGTAATCTGGAATCCTTGCGTGAAGTAAGCGATAGTGACCGCTATGTTTTTGAACATGCTGATATATGCGACAAAATTGCAATGGAAAAGATTTTTGCCGCTCATCAACCCGATGCAGTAATGCACCTGGCGGCAGAAAGCCATGTTGATCGCTCCATCACTGGGCCAGCTGCATTTATTGAAACAAATATTGTTGGCACTTACGTCCTGTTAGAAACGAGTCGCGCTTACTGGTCTGCACTGGATGAGCGGGCTAAATCGACATTTCGTTTTCACCATATTTCAACAGATGAAGTTTATGGCGATTTACCCCATCCTGATGAGCATCACAGCTCCTCTTCGTTACCGCTCTTTACCGAAAAAACAGCGTATGCGCCAAGCAGTCCCTATTCCGCATCAAAAGCATCAAGCGATCATTTAGTTCGTGCATGGATCCGCACCTACGGACTGCCGGGGATTGTCACTAACTGCTCCAATAACTATGGTCCTTTTCATTTCCCAGAGAAATTAATTCCACTCGTCATCCTTAATGCTCTCGAAAATAAGGCATTACCTATTTATGGCAAAGGTGACCAGATCCGCGATTGGCTATATGTTGAAGATCATGCACGTGCGTTGTATGCCGTTCTGACTACGGGTAAAACTGGCGAAACATATAATATTGGCGGCTACAACGAGAAGAAAAATATTGAGGTAGTTCATACAATATGCGATCTGCTGGATGAAATTGTACCTAAAACAAACTCTTATCGGGACCAGATCACCTACGTAACCGATCGTCCTGGACACGATCGTCGTTATGCCATTGATGCCCGTAAAATTACAGCTGAACTAGGTTGGAAACCTCAGGAGACGTTTGAGAGTGGCATTCGAAAAACAGTCGAATGGTATTTGAACAACCAGGAATGGGTTTCTAATGTTCAAAGCGGTGCTTACAAAAGCTGGATTGAGCAGAATTATGGAGATCGCAAGAAATGACGAAGCGTAAAGGTATCATTTTAGCTGGCGGTTCTGGTACGCGTCTTTATCCCGTAACGATGGCGGTAAGTAAACAGCTCCTGCCAATTTACGATAAACCGATGATCTATTACCCGCTTTCTACGTTAATGCTGTCGGGTATCAAGGACATTTTGATTATCAGCACGCCACAGGATACGCCTCGTTTCGAACAATTGCTGGGGGATGGCAGCCAATGGGGATTGCGCCTGCAGTATAAAGTACAGCCGAGTCCCGATGGACTGGCGCAGGCCTTTATTCTGGGTGAAGAATTTATCGGTGATGACAATTGTGCTCTGGTGTTAGGTGACAATATTTTCTATGGTCATGATTTACCCAGATTACTCGAGGATGCAGCCAGCCAGGAAAAAGGCGCGACCGTTTTTGCCTATCATGTCAGTGACCCGGAGCGTTATGGTGTCGTTGAATTTGATAAAGAAGGTGCAGCAATTGGCATTGAAGAAAAGCCTGAAAAGCCGAAGAGTAATTACGCGATAACCGGCCTCTATTTTTATGATAATGATGTTATTGAGATGGCCAAAACCTTACGCCCGTCGGCACGTGGTGAGCTTGAAATAACAGACATCAATCGTCTTTACATGCAGAAGGGACAATTGTCGGTAGCGATGATGAGACGCGGTTATGCCTGGCTCGATACCGGAACACATCAGAGTATGATCGAGGCGAGCAACTTTATTGCCACTATCGAAGAACGGCAGGGGCTGAAAGTATCCTGTCCTGAAGAGATTGCTTTCCGTCGGGGCTTCATCAATGCGGAGCAGCTTCAGTTGCTTGCCGAGCCATTAAAAAAGACGGGTTATGGTCAATATCTACTAAATCTCATTAAGGGATTAGTCTGATTTGAGCTCAACTGTTAATTTTCTTTTTTTTAGCTCGGATAGTCGTCAAATGCAGCGTTGATGCTGGTGTAAAGGCGACTAACATGGCGTTTGGATGGTTCCTGATACGGAGAAAAAGCCCTTGCCTGGCAGGGTGTGAATCTTGACAGGGAATTGGCATTAGCGCTAAAAATCCACCAGTTAATCATTGTGGTGGGCCTTTGAATGTCACCAGAAACTCATACTGAAGAAGTCAAGTAAATGAAAATAACAATCTCCGGAACAGGCTATGTTGGACTCTCGAACGGTATTCTGATTGCCCAGAACCATGAAGTGGTTGCGCTGGATATCGTGCAGTCCAAAGTGGATATGCTCAACCAGAAGAAATCGCCAATTGTTGACAAAGAAATCCAGGATTATCTTACTCATAAAGAACTGAATTTCCGCGCTACTACGGATAAAGAAGATGCCTACCGCGATGCGGATTACGTCATCATTGCCACTCCTACCGACTACGATCCGAAAACGAATTACTTTAACACATCCACTGTAGAAGCGGTCATTAAAGACGTTATCGCAATCAACCCGAACGCGGTGATGGTGATTAAGTCAACCATTCCGGTAGGTTTCACTAAATCCATCAAAGAAGAGTTGGGCATCGATAACGTCTTCTTCTC
Organism: Enterobacter cloacae complex sp. OE43NF; assembly: GCF_023544405.1. NCBI lineage: Bacteria > Pseudomonadati > Pseudomonadota > Gammaproteobacteria > Enterobacterales > Enterobacteriaceae > Enterobacter > Enterobacter cloacae complex sp. OE43NF. The sequence goes on along the minus strand of NZ_JAMJFW010000029.1, from coordinate 59,351 downwards.
GCCAGAGTTCCTGCGCGAGGGCAGGGCGTTATACGATAACCTGCATCCTTCCCGTATCGTGATTGGTGAGCGTTCTGAACGTGCTGAACGTTTTGCCGCGCTGCTGCAGGAAGGAGCAATTAAGAAAGATATTCCGGTACTGTTTACCGACTCCACTGAAGCGGAGGCGATTAAGCTTTTCGCCAATACCTACCTGGCAATGCGTGTCGCTTACTTCAACGAACTGGACAGCTACGCAGAGAGCCTGGGGTTAAATACCCGCCAGATTATCGAAGGTGTTTGTCTCGATCCGCGCATTGGTAACCACTATAACAACCCGTCATTTGGCTACGGTGGTTACTGCCTGCCAAAAGATACCAAGCAGCTGCTGGCCAACTATCAGGCTGTGCCAAACAACCTGATTTCAGCCATTGTGGATGCCAACCGTACGCGTAAGGATTTCATTTCTGATTCCATCCTCGCGCGTCAGCCGAAAGTGGTGGGTGTATATCGTCTGATCATGAAGAGCGGTTCCGATAACTTCCGCGCCTCTTCCATTCAGGGGATCATGAAGCGTATTAAAGCGAAGGGTGTACAGGTCATTATTTATGAGCCTGCGATGCAGGAAGATGAGTTCTTCCATTCACGCGTGATTCGCGATCTGGATGCGTTCAAGCAGGAAGCGGATGTGATCATCTCTAACCGTATGGCAGCAGAACTGGCAGACGTGGCGGATAAAGTGTATACCCGCGATCTGTTTGGTAGCGACTGATATTCTGCGTTAAGCACGTAAAAAACCCGGCCTGTGTGCCGGGTTTTTTGTTTTAGACGTTGTAGAAAACGCGATACCAGTCCACGAAGTTTTTTACCCCGTCTTTGACTGAGGTCTGCGGTTTAAAACCAATAACGTCATACAACGCTTTCGTGTCCGCGCTGGTTTCCAGCACGTCACCCGGTTGAATCGGCATCATGTTTTTCTCTGCTTCTTTGCCGAGAGCTTCTTCCAGCGCCGTAATGTAATCCATAAGCTCAACCGGAGAGCTGTTACCAATGTTATAAACGCGATAAGGCGCGGAACTGGTCGCCGGCGAACCGGTTTCGACAGTCCAGTTTTCATCAGCCTGAGGGATAACATCCTGTAGGCGGAGAATAGCTTCGGCGATGTCATCAATATAGGTAAAGTCGCGCTTCATCTTGCCGTAGTTGTAGACATCAATGCTTTTGCCTTCGAGCATCGCCTTTGTAAACTTAAACAGCGCCATGTCCGGACGTCCCCACGGGCCATACACGGTAAAGAAACGCAGACCAGTGGTCGGCAGGTTATACAGATGGGAATAAGTATGCGACATCAGCTCATTGGCTTTTTTGGTCGCCGCGTACAGTGACACCGGGTGGTCTACCGAGTCGTCAGTGGAGAACGGCATCTTGCGGTTCAGACCATAAACGGAGCTTGATGACGCATACAGCAGGTGCTGTACCTTGTTATGGCGACAACCTTCCAGCACGTTAAGGTGACCGACCAGGTTAGCATCCGCATACGCGTGCGGATTTTCCAGCGAGTAGCGCACACCTGCTTGTGCGGCCAGATGTATCACGCGCTCAAACTTCTCAGAGGCAAACAGCGCTGCCATGGCTTCACGATCGGCTAACTCCATCTTGTGGAAGGTGAAATTCCCGGATTTCAGTAAATCCAGACGTGCCAGCTTGAGATTGACGTCGTAGTAGTCGTTCAGATTATCAATACCGACTACCTGGTGTCCGGCATCCAGCAAGCGTTTGCTGACATGCGATCCGATAAATCCTGCCGCGCCCGTAACCAAAAATTTCATATCTTCCTCGTTAACTCTTCGTTCTTGTCGATGCCTGAGACATCAGAATTGCTATATGATAGCGCGTTGGCCGCGAGTTATATAACCCATCTTTCCGATATAACTCATCGGATTCTGATAGAAAAATCGCTGGCAACAGATACACTATGTAGACATCACTTTTTTTGCCCTTTTTCATCTGTTAGGGATTGTATGACGCAGAACAACAATACTCCGGTTAATAGCAGTAATGGTCCGGAGCAAATTGATTTACTTGATTTAGTGCTACAACTGTGGCGTGGAAAGTGGGTAATTGGCGCTTTTGTTGCTGTTTTTATCATCATTGCGGGTATTTACATCACCGTTGCAAAAGAAAAATGGACCTCGTCCGCCATCATTTCCCAGCCGGATGCGGCGCAGATTGCCACATACGCGAATGCACTGAATATCCTTTATGGTAGTGCTGCTCCTTCAATGCAGGATATCCAAAACCGTGCCATTGGTCGTTTCAATTCCTCATTTTCTGCTTTAGCTCAGGCGCTTGAAAATCAGGAAATGCCAGAAAAACTGACCATCGATTCTACCGTTAAAGGGCAAGCGTTGCCGTTGAGCGTCACGTATCAAGGTGAATCTGCTGAAGCTGCGCAGAAGCAGCTGGCGCAATACATTCAGCAAGTAGACGAGCAAACTGCGAAGGAACTTGCGCTCGATCTTAAAGATAACATTAAGCAGCAGATTACCACGCTAAATGACTCTCTTGAAAACCAGGAGAAAGTTGCTCAGGAGCAAAAAGATCTGCGTATCCAACAGATCACTGAGGCGCTTAAGAATGCGGAAGCGGCGAAAATTACCACCCCGCAGATCCAGCAAACTCAGGACGTGACTCAGGAAACCATGTTCCTGCTGGGAAGCGAAGCGCTGAAATCGATGATTGATAACGAAGCGTCTCGTCCACTGGTCTTCCCTGGTGCGTATTATCAGACCAAACAAAACTTACTGGATATTGAAAAGCTGAACGTGAAGCCGGACACCATTCATGTCTATCGTTACGTCATGAAGCCGGATCTTCCTATCCGACGTGACAGCCCGAAAAAGGCCATCACGTTAATTCTGGCAGTCTTGCTCGGTGGGATTATCGGTTCTGGTGTGGTTCTCGGCCGCAACGCGTTGCGTAACTACAAACCAAAAGCCTGACTTGCAGATAAAAAAAAACCGGGGAAATTCCCCGGTTTTTTTATTTATGCCGCTTACGAAGATTCTCAATCACCGCCGTTAAATCCAGCTCTTGATCCTGCAGCAGCACCAGCAGGTGATACATCAAATCAGACGCTTCATTGGTCAGCTCTTCGCGGTCATGCACCGTCGCGGCCAGCGCGGTCTCAACGCCTTCTTCACCCACTTTCTGCGCAATACGCTTGGTGCCGCTTGCATACAGCTTCGCCGTATACGAGCTGGAAGGATCTGCCGTTTTACGCTCAGCCAGTAACTGCTCCAGTTGATACAGGAACAGCCACTGGTGGCTAGCCTCTCCGAAGCAGCTGCTGGTACCTTTATGGCAGGTCGGACCGATGGGGTTAGCCAGAACCAGCAGAGTATCGTTGTCGCAATCCGGCGTAATGCTAACCACATTCAGGAAGTGGCCAGAGGTTTCCCCTTTGGTCCACAGGCGCTGTTTCGTGCGCGAGAAGAAGGTCACTTTGCCGCTGTCGACCGTTTTCGCCAGCGCCTCCTGGTTCATGTATCCCAGCATCAGCACTTCACCGGAAACGGCATGCTGGACAACCACGGGCAGTAATCCGTCAGTTTTTTCCCAGTCCAGCTGCGCCTGTTGTTGCTCTGTTAACATACCCTGATCTCCACGCCCTGGTCGGCCAGGTACGTTTTTAACTCACCAATATTGATAATCTGTTTGTGGAACACGGAAGCCGCCAGCGCGCCGTCAACGTTCGCATCGCGGAAGGCTTCCAGGAAGTGTTCCATAGTGCCCGCGCCGCCGGAAGCGATCAGCGGTACGTGACAAACCGCACGCACTTTTTTCAGCTGTTCCAGATCGTAACCGTTACGCACGCCGTCCTGGTTCATCATGTTCAACACGATTTCGCCTGCGCCACGTTTCTGCACTTCCTGAACCCAGTCCAGCGTCTCCCATTGGGTCACGCGGGTACGGCTTTCGTCGCCGGTATACTGGTTGACGTGATACTTGCCGGTGGCCGCGTCATACCAGGTGTCGATCCCGACAACAATACACTGCACGCCAAAGCGATCGGCCAGACGGGTAATCAACTCCGGGTCGGCCAGCGCAGGGGAGTTGATTGAAATTTTGTCGGCACCAAAGGAGAGGATTTTCGCCGCATCTTCTGCAGACTTAATCCCGCCCGCCACGCAGAACGGAATATCAATGACTTCTGCGACGCGCGCGACCCAGCTTTTGTCCACCACGCGGCCATCGCTGGAGGCGGTGATATCATAAAATACCAGTTCGTCTGCACCTTCATCGGCATAGCGTTTTGCCAGTGGGACGATGTCGCCGATGATCTCGTGGTTGCGGAACTGCACGCCTTTTACGACCTGGCCGTCACGTACGTCCAGGCAAGGGATTATCCGTTTTGCCAGCATTGAATCGCCTCCGTCACAGTAAATTTTCCTTCAAGCAGGGCCCGGCCCACAATCACACCCTTCACGCCGGTTCCGCGCAGTGCGGCGATGTCGTTAATATCACCTATGCCGCCAGAGGACTGAAACGCCACCTGCGGATAGCGGGCGCAAACTTCTTGATATAAAGAAACGTTAGAGCCTGCCAGCGTGCCGTCGCGGGAGATATCGGTGCACAACACGTGCTTCAGGCCAACGGGCAGATAAATATCCACCAGCTCCTCCAGGGTAACGCCAGAATTCTCCTGCCAGCCGCTGACCGCTACCTGCTTATTGCCCTGTTCGTCGATACGGACATCCAGGGCCAGCACCAGCGCGTCGGCACCAAAGCGGCGGAACCAGCCTTTCACCGTGTCGGGGTCTTTGACCGCCGTCGAGCCGACCACCACGCGCGCCACGCCCGCGTCCAGCAGTGCCGCAACGTCATCTTCCGTGCGCACACCGCCACCAACCTGTACGGGGACATCCACGCCCGCTACCAGTTTTTTTAACAGTGGGATCTGGCGTTTTGCCGGATCTTTTGCGCCCGTTAAATCCACCAGGTGCAGCACCTGCGCACCCTGAGCGGCATAATCCTGCAGGCGGGGCAGCGGATCGTTACCGTAGTCGCGCTGCTGGCCGTAATCACCCTGATGAAGACGAACAACCGTGCCGTCAATTAAGTCTAAAGCGGGAATAATCATCACATCTCCAGGAAGTTTTTCAGCAGCTGAGCGCCTGCGGCACCCGAACGTTCCGGGTGAAACTGCACGCCGAAGAAGTTATCTTTCTGCACTGCCGCGGTAAACGCCTCGCCATAATTGCACTGGGCGATGGTGTAGGGATTCACCGGCATGGCGTAGCTGTGCACGAAGTAGAAGTAAGCGCCATCCTCAATGCCGCGAAACAGTCTGTCACCCGCTTTCGCATAAACGCGGTTCCAGCCCATATGTGGCAGTGGTAAACCGTGATCGGCCATTTTTGGCACGTCTTCTTCAATAATACCCAGCAGTTCGACGCCGTTGCTCTCTTCACTACGACGGCCGAGCAGTTGCATACCCAGGCAAATCCCGAGCACTGGCTGGGTACAGGCTTTGATGAGATCGACCAGTTCACGCTCGTGGATCTGATCCATCGCCGCCTGCGCGGTGCCTACACCAGGCAGGAAGAGTTTGTCTGCGCGCAGCACGACGTCCGGGTCGCGGCTCACCATCGGCTCGTAGCCGTGGCGCGCAATGGCCGATTTCACGGAGTTCAGGTTGGCGCATCCGGTATCCAGAATCACCACATTCATTACAGCACTCCTTTTGATGAGGGCAGGGCGTCACCTTCCACACGAATTGCCTGGCGCAGGGTACGGCCAAAGGCCTTGAACAGGCTCTCCACTCGGTGGTGGTCGTTCTTGCCTTTGGTCTTCAGGTGTAGCGTCAGGCCCATGGTGTAGGACAATGAGCGGAAGAAGTGCTCCACCATTTCGGTGCTGAGATCGCCCACGCGCTGGTAGGTGAAATCGGCTTTATATTCCAGGTGAGGACGACCGGAGATATCCATCGCACAGCGCGCCAGGCACTCATCCATTGGCAGAACAAACCCAAAACGGTTGATGCCACGTTTGTCGCCCAGGGCCAGCTTCAGCGCTTCGCCCAGCGCCAGACCGGTGTCTTCAACGGTGTGGTGATCGTCAATGTAGAGATCGCCTTTAACCGTAATCTCCATGCGGAAGCCGCCGTGGGTGGCAATCTGATCCAGCATGTGGTCGAAGAAACCCACCCCGGTGTGGATCTTGCTGCCGCCTTCGCGATCCAGCCACACCTTCACGTCAATCTGTGTCTCTTTGGTGTTGCGTTCTACGTGCGAGTAGCGGTCACGTTTGGTGAGCTGCTCGCCAATCTTCACCCAGTTGAGTTCGTCGCGGTTGTAGCGCAGCCCGGCGATGCCCATATTTTCGGCAAGCGTAATGTCGGTGGCGCGATCGCCAATAACGTAGCTGTTAGCTTTATCCAGGACATCTTCCAGCAGATAGCGCTCTACCAGTTTCACCTTCGGCTTGCGGCAGTCGCACGCATCGGCAGGCAGGTGTGGGCAAATCAGCACCTCATCAAATACCACCCCCTGAGAGGTGAGTACCTGCATCATCAGATTATGCGGGCCGTCAAAGTCGGCCTGCGGGAAGCTGTCGGTACCCAGACCGTCCTGGTTGGTGATCATCACCAGCTTATATCCGGCTTTCTGCAGTTTCAGCAGCACCGGGATCACGTCTGGTTCAAAAGCCAGTTTGTCGAAACGATCGACCTGAAAATCGGTTGGTGGCTCCGAAATCAGGGTGCCGTCTCGGTCGATAAAGAGGATCTTCTGGCTCATACTTTCTCCGCTTTCAGTGCGTCAATCACGCGCTGGCTCTCTGCATGGGTACCTACGGTAATACGCAGGCAGCCGCTCAGAGAAGGTTGTTTATTTTGATCACGTAAGATAATGCCCTGATCCCATAAAGATTTAAATACGGCACTGGAGGCGGTAAAGCGAACCAGGAGGTAGTTGGTTTCAGAGTCGAACACCTGCTCTACGCAAGGGATCGCTTTCAGGGCGGTCACCAGGTACTGTCGTTCTTCCAGGATTTGCGCCACACGCTCACGCATCGCATTGATCCCTTGCGGGGTCAGGGCCTGAGCGGCAATGTCAGCCACGGGAGTAGAAAGCGGATAGGGGGCGATCACTTTCAGCAGCAGGTCGATCACCGCTTTATTGGCCAGCGTAAACCCGCAGCGCAGACCTGCGAGCGCAAAGGCTTTCGACAGCGTACGCAGCACCACCAGGTGTGGGTACTCTTCCAGCCAGCCGGCCAGCGTCGCCTGAGGGCAGAACTCAATATAGGCTTCGTCGGCGACCACCAGTGCTTTGCCGCGGGTCATCTCCAGCAGGGTACGGATATCCTGAGGGTTGATAATTTGCCCGGTCGGGTTGTTGGGGCTACAGACAAAGACCACCTTCACGCCGTCCAGATTGTCGGCAATTCCCTGCAGGTCCAGCTGCCAGTTCTCCAGGGAGAGCACGTTACGGCACGCCACGCCAAAGGTTTCCGCGCTGACGCTGTACATGCCGTAGGTAGGCTGGCAATACATCACCGCATCTTTACCCGGCTCGCAGAACGCGCGGATCAACAGCTCAATGCCTTCATCCGCCCCGCGGCTGACCAGCACCTGCTCCGGCTTCACGCCCGCATATTGCGCATAGTTTTCAATCACTGCTTTTGGCTGGCACTCCGGATAACGGTTCAGCGTCTGCTGCGACAGCTCAAACTGTACCGCTGTCGGGAATTCGTTGGCGTTCAGCCAGACATCACCGTTGCCGCCCAGGCGACGAGCAGACTGATAAGGCGTCAGTCGACGGACATTTTCCCGCGCTAATTCTTCAATGTTCATGCTTGCTCCTTCAGGGCTGCAACGCGCAGCGTAACGGCGTTTTTGTGGGCGGTAAGGCGCTCGGCGGCGGCCAGCGTCTCAATGGTGGACGCCAGCGAGGCAAACCCTTCACGGGAGAGTTCCTGCACAGTCATGCGTTTCTGGAAATCGGCCAGACCCAGGCTGGAACAGGTCGAGGTGTAACCATACGTCGGCAGAACGTGGTTGGTGCCGGAGGCGTAGTCGCCCGCGGACTCCGGGGACCAGTCGCCGAGGAAAACCGAACCTGCACTGGTGATGCTGTCGACCAGGTCGCGCGCGTTGCGGGTCTGAATAATCAGGTGCTCCGGGCCGTACTGGTTGGAGATAGCGATGCACTGGTCAAGATCGCGCGCCACAATCAGGCGGCTGGCGGATAACGCCTGGCGTGCCGTATCGGCGCGGGGTAAATCGGCAAGCTGACGCTCTACGGCTTCACCCACGCGTTTGGCCATATCGGCATCTGGCGTCAGTAAAATCACCTGCGAATCCGGGCCGTGTTCCGCCTGGGATAACAGGTCAGACGCCACAAAATCCGGCGTGGCGCCGCTGTCGGCAATCACCAGCACTTCCGACGGACCCGCCGGCATATCAATGGCCGCGCCATCAAGACGCTGGCTGACCTGGCGCTTGGCTTCGGTGACAAAGGCGTTACCCGGGCCAAATATTTTGTCGACCTTCGGGATAGATTCTGTGCCAAACGCGAGGGCAGAAATCGCCTGTGCGCCGCCGACTTTAAACACTTCCTGCACGCCGCAGAGTTTTGCAGCATAGAGAATTTCATCGGCAATCGGTGGTGGAGAGCAGAGCACCACTTTCTGGCAACCTGCAATACGCGCCGGGGTGGCCAACATTAATACGGTTGAGAACAGCGGGGCGGAGCCGCCAGGGATGTAGAGACCCACCGAGGCGACGGGACGGGTCACCTGCTGGCATCGCACGCCCGGCAGCGTTTCCACATCAACGGTCTGCAATTTCTGCGCGACGTGGAAGGTCTCGATGTTTTTCACTGCGACGGCCATCGCCTGTTTGATGTCATCACCCAGACGATTACTGGCATCAATGATTTCCTGTTCGGTAACCTTTAATGCATCAACTTCCGTTTTATCAAACTTTGCACTGTATTCCCGCAGCGCTTTATCGCCACGGGTTTTGACGTTATTCAGGATCTCCGTCACGGTACGGGTGATGCTTTCGGAGGCGCTGATGGCCGGGCGCATTAACAGCTCGCGCTGCTGTTCGTCAGTACACTCATTCCAGGTAATGATAGTGTTAAAGCTCATGGCAATTACTCCATCATCTTCTCAATTGGCAGCACCAGAATGGAGCTTGCGCCCAGTGCCTTCAGTTTTTCCATGGTTTCCCAGAACAGCGTTTCGCTACTGACCATGTGCATCGCCACACGCTGCTGATCGCCCGCCAGTGGCAGAATGGTAGGGCGCTCAGCACCTGGCAGCAGGGCGATCACTTCGTCCAGACGTTCGGTTGGTGCATGCATCATGATGTATTTGGATTCACGGGCCTGAATCACGCCCTGGATACGGGTCAGCAGTTTGTCGATCAACTGCTGCTTGGCGTCAGCCATTTCGCCGTCACGCTGGATCAGGCACGCTTTGGAGCGGTAGATCACTTCTACTTCGCGCAGGCCGTTCGCTTCCAGGGTGGCACCGGTGGAGACGAGGTCGCAAATGGCATCCGCCAGGCCCGCACGCGGCGCGACTTCAACAGAACCATTCAGCAGACAGGATTTAAACTGCACGCCTTTCTGATCCAGATAGCGTTTTAACAGGTGAGGGTAGGAGGTAGCGATGCGTTTGCCGTTCAGCGCGGCCGGGCCATCCCAGGCTTCATCAACCGGTGTTGCCAGCGACAGGCGGCAGCCGCCGAAGTCCAGGCGACGCAGGGTGAAGTAACGCGGATCTTCACCCTGAGCGCGACGGGTCAGGAGCTCTTCTTCCAGCACGTTTTCACCGATGATGCCAAGGTCAACGACACCGTCCATCACCAGGCCTGGGATATCGTCATCACGCACGCGCAGAATGTCGATGGGCATGTTTTCAGCCAGGGCAATCAGGCGCTGGGTGTGCAGGTTGATTTTAATCCCGCAGCGGGCCAGCAGTTCGCGTGAATCATCACTCAAACGGCCTGATTTTTGAATAGCTATGCGTAAACGTGAGTTATCTAACATTCTGTGTTCCTCGTTAACCTGTTTTAATCTGTCTGAATTTGGTCCAAAAAAAAGCCCCCGGAAGAAGATCTTCCGGGGGCTTTTTCATGCGTTCATGCACCACTGGAAGATCCAAACGTCTTCCAGCACACATCGCCTGAAAGACTAGTCAGGATGATGGTGATGATGGTGGTGTTTAAATTGAACGCGTGTCATATAAATTCTCGATGAATGCTTATTCATTTGATGTCTTTTAACCTAAACCAGTTGTATGACACATTGCAAGGGCTTTTTTTGATCATTAATTCATTTCATATTGATGCTATGAATTGTGTGTTCTGCTGCGCTGGCGTAGCCTTATGAGAGACGAGTGAGAGTCAGGAGAATTCACATGAAAAAGGTCGCGATTGTCGGTTTAGGATGGCTGGGAATGCCGCTGGCGATGTCATTAGCCGCGAAAGGCTGGCATGTGACCGGGAGCAAAACCACGGCGGATGGCGTGGAGGCGGCGCGCATGTGCGGTATTGATGGCGTCGAGCTGCGTCTTGAACCAGAATTGGTGTGTGATACTGACGATCTGGACACGCTGATGAATGTGGATGCGCTGGTCATTACGCTTCCCGCGCGTCGCAGCGGCCCGGGCGAATCATTCTATCTGCAGGCGATGCAGGAGATTGTCGACAGCGCGCTGGCACACGATGTGCCGCGTATTATTTTTACCAGCTCAACCTCGGTCTACGGTGATGTTGAAGGTGTGGTGAAGGAGACTACCGAGCGCCGTCCTGTTACCGCGAGCGGAAAAGTGTTGAAAGAGCTGGAAGACTGGCTGCACAACCTGCCGGGAACGCAGGTTGATATCCTGCGTCTGGCGGGGCTGGTTGGCCCTGGGCGACACCCGGGACGCTTTTTTGCCGGTAAGTCTGCCCCCGATGGGCAACACGTGGTGAATCTGGTGCATTTAGACGATGTTGTCGGGGCTATTGAGCTCCTCTTACAGGCTCCAAAGGGCGGGCACATCTATAATATATGTGCACCCTCTCATCCTGCGCGAAGCACATTTTACCCGCTGATGGCGCGTCAGTTGGGTCTGGCGCCACCCGTTTTTGGTGAGACAAAGGACGAAAGCAAAGGCAAAATTGTCGATGGCAACCGCATTTGTCATGAGCTGGGTTTTGAGTATCAGTATCCTGATCCGCTGGTGATGCCCATGGCATAAGTCCTCCGGCGGAATCTATCGCACACCGGAAGGGGGCGAACATGAAACCGCTGCTGGATGTTCTCATTATTCTGGATGCACTGGAAAAAGAAGGCAGCTTTGCGGCTGCCTCAGCGAAGCTCTACAAAACCCCTTCAGCGCTGAGCTACACGGTTCATAAACTGGAAAGCGATCTGAATATCCAGATCCTCGATCGCTCTGGCCACCGGGCCCGCTTTACCCGCACCGGACAAATGCTTCTGGAAAAAGGGCGTGAAGTGCTACACACCGTCCGCGAACTGGAAAAACAGGCCATCAAACTTCATCAGGGCTGGGAAAATGAACTGGTGATTGGCGTTGACGATACTTTTCCGTTTTCCCTGCTGACGCCGCTAATTGAAGCGTTTTATCAGCGCCACAGCGTGACCCGGCTGATTTTTATTAATGGTGTACTGGGCGGCTCCTGGGAGGCCTTGGTTCAGGGGAGGGCGGATATCATCGTCGGCGCATTACATGAACCTCCTCAACTGAGCGATTTTGGGTTTGCTCGCCTCGGGATACTTGAGCAAGTTTTCGCGGTTGCTCCGCATCATCCGCTGGCCCGGGAGCCTGAGCCCATTAACCGGCGCGTTATTAAAGGTTACCGTGCCATTGTGGTGGGCGACAGCTCGCGGCCGGAATGTGCCGTATCGTCGCAGCTGCTTGATGAGCAGGAGGCCATTACCGTTTTTGATTTTAAAACCAAGCTGGAATTGCAAATTAGTGGGCTGGGTTGCGGCTATTTACCTCGCTATCTGGCGCAGCGATTTCTTGATAGCGGCGCGCTGATTGAAAAACAGGTCCTGGCTCAAAGCAGTAATGAATCTGTCTGGGTTGGCTGGAATGAACAAACGGCGGGGTTAGCCAGCGCCTGGTGGCGGGACGAAATTTTAGCAAATAGTGCTATCGCCGCTGTCTATACGCAGAGCAGCGTCCACAAATCAGCCAGTTAGCGCAGGAATATTTACAATGCCTTTGTAAAGTATTGCGTTTTGTATCTGATGTGGGGCAAAATGCGCCGCAGCAACCAAAGGAATAATCGACGATATAAAAGGCGTCGGTTATTTTTTTTTGCATGTATGAAACGAAACTAAAAACCAAGAGGCCGGGCTTCGTACCGGATAGATATTTACTAAAATCCGACAGTTGTTGTCGCTGAGGAAGAAAGAAATGGGGCAATTTTTCGCTTACGTGGCGGTTATCACCGTAAAGGAGAATAACTATGTCGCATAACGCAACTCCAAACACCTCTCGCGTGGAATTACGTAAAACACTTACGTTGATTCCGGTTGTTATGATGGGCCTTGCCTATATGCAACCAATGACGCTGTTCGATACATTCGGTATCGTATCAGGCCTTACTGACGGTCACGTGGCAACGGCGTATGCCTTTGCACTGGTCGCTATTCTCTTTACAGCGCTGAGCTACGGTAAACTGGTTCGCCGTTTCCCGTCTGCAGGCTCTGCCTACACCTATGCCCAGAAATCCATTAGCCCGGCGGTTGGCTTTATGGTGGGCTGGTCATCGCTGCTGGACTACCTGTTCATGCCGATGATCAACATTCTGCTGGCAAAAATTTACTTCGAAGCGCTGGTACCTTCCGTACCGTCGTGGCTCTTTGTTGTTGCGTTAGTGGCCTTTATGACCATTTCTAACCTGCGCAGCATTAAGACCGTGGCGAACTTCAACACCCTGATTGTTATTCTGCAAATGGGTATTGTTGCGGTTATTGTGGGTTTGATCATTTACGGTGTTTCTCACGGTGAAGGCGCGGGCACGCTGGTCAGCTCTCGTCCGTTCTGGTCTGAAGGGGCACATGTGGTGCCGATGATCACCGGTGCGACTATTCTGTGCTTCTCATTCCTGGGCTTCGACGGTATCTCTTCTCTGTCTGAAGAGACCAAAGATGCAGAACGCGTGATCCCACGAGCCATTTTCCTGACTGCGTTGATTGGTGGCATGATCTTCATTGGTGCCTCCTACTTCCTGCAGCTCTACTTCCCGGATATCTCTCGTTTCAAAGAGCCGGATGCTTCACAGCCTGAAATCATGCTGTATGTAGCAGGGAAAACCTTCCAGTGGGGCGTACTGATCTTCTCCAGCGTTACCGTTCTGGCTTCTGGTATGGCTGCGCATGCAGGTGTTTCTCGCCTGATGTATGTAATGGGTCGTGACGGTGTGTTCCCAACCCGTTTCTTCGGCTACGTTCATCCGAAATGGCGTACTCCGGCGTGGAACGTATTGCTGGTGGGCGCAATCGCCCTGATGGCCATTAAATTTGACCTGGTAACAGCAACGGCACTGATTAACTTTGGTGCGCTGGTGGCCTTTACCTTCGTTAACCTCTCCGTGATCTCGCAGTTCTGGATCCGTGAGAAGCGCAACAAAACGCTGAAAGACCACTTCAATTACCTGGTTCTGCCAATGTGCGGTGCGCTGACGGTCGGTGCATTGTGGATTAACCTGGAAGAGAGCTCTATGATTCTGGGGCTGATCTGGGGTGGTATTGGTCTGGTTTACCTGGCCTGCGTGACGAAGAGCTTCCGTAACCCGGTTCCTCAGTACGAAGACGTTGCGTAATACCGTGTCGGGTGGCGGCTACGCTTACCCGACCGACAAAACCCGTAGGCCCGCGTAAGCGCAGTGCCACCGGGCAAAAAAAACCGGAGACTATCGCCTCCGGTTTTTTTATCCCTGAATTTCAGACTATCTCTTGTACGTACTTGAACAGTGCTTTTAGTAGCGCCTGCTTCTCTTCATTCCCTTCGTATTGGCCGTAAAGCATCTCCAGCTCCTGCGCATAGCCGTGCAGATATTCAGGCGTAAACACATTACGACGATGCTGCAGCCAGCGTTCCTGCTCAGCTTCATCCAGCGTGCCGGGATAGTTACGCGCGCGGTAGTTAAACATCAATTTCTCAATGCGTTTATCCGCAAAGGTGATGTCCAGCGCGGGCAGGTTACGCGGTTCGGTTTGCAGGACGATGTTCATCGCAGCACGGTCGGCATCGCTGAAGAAGCCGTTATACAGCTGCGCATCCACGTTTTCGGACGGCACGAATGGCTCGGCTTCGGCAAATATGGCGACGACTTTCTCGCGCACCTGCGGATTTTCGCGCAGTATTTTAAGGTTATCCAGGCAGTGCTGGCGGTTGATCCCGAGCCTGTCAGCATCTTCCGGGCGCAGCGTATTGGCCTGCGCCAGTACGGGACATTTATTGATATGCACCAGTTTGACCGGCACCGCGGGCAGGTCTCCCAGCGCATCTTTAGGGGTATAGAGGCGCTCACGCAAGGTATCGCTGTCGAGCTCCAGCAGCGGGGAGATATCCCCGGCTAAATCCACCATGATGACCGCGTTACGGTTATCCGGATGCCAGGCCAGCGGTGCCACCCAGCTGGTGTTGCCGCGCCAGGCACCAAACATGCCGGAGATATGCACCAGCGGTTTCATCTGCGGCACATCAATCAGCGTCAACAGTTTCTGCTTACTGCGATGACTCAACAGATACTCAAACAGGCGTGGTTGTGCGGTTTTGACGAGCTTCGCCATGGCAATGGTGGCGTAGACGTCGGCCATCGCGTCGTGGGCATTACTGTGCTCAATGCCGTTGGCGCGCGTCAGGTGCTCCAGCCGGAAGCTTGGCAATCCGTCTTCGTTCTCTGGCCAGTTAATCCCCTCCGGGCGCAGGGCATAACAGGCACGCATGATATCCAGCAAATCCCAGCGCGAATTGCGGTTCTGCCAGCTCCAGGCGTAGGGATCGTAGAAGTTGCGGTAGAAGATGTTGCGCGTCACTTCATCATCGAAACGGATATTGTTATACCCGACCACGCAGGTATGGGGAACGGTGAACAGATCGTGGATACGGCGGGCGAACTCTGCCTCGTTAACGCCTTTTTCCCGCGCTTCCTGGGGCGTTATCCCCGTGACCATGACCGCGCCGGGCTGCGGCAGGTAGTCATCGGCAGGTTTGCAGTAAAAGACCTCTGGCTCACCAATAATATTGAATTCGTCGTCAGTACGGATGGCGGCAAACTGCGCCGGTCGGTCCAGCGCCGGGTGGGTGCCAAAGGTTTCGTAGTCATGGAATAAAAAAGTCGGGCGTGCGGCAGAGTCAGACACCAGTAATACCATCCTGTTAAAAAGTGACGTCACTATGGTAAACGATCGTGAGGGACAGACCGAATAAAAAGCGCCGTCACACCGCAAATTTGCGAGCGTGGTTCCGGGAAAAACATGCTTCCTGTCACATTTTTTTGCAATTAAGCCAGGTAACGACACCAGAACTCCCGTAAAAAGGTCATCGATTTTTAATGACCTGAGGATATACCGTTGAAACGCCGTCTGTTTATTGCTGTTTCTTTACTCGCTTCGAGTGTCTCATCTGCTTTTGCGGCCGATCCGCTGGATTTTTCGCCGCAGCCTCCGGCCATTCAGGCCGGCTCCTGGGTACTGATGGATTACACTACGGGTCAAATCTTAACGGCGGGCAACGAACATCAACAACGCAACCCGGCGAGTCTCACCAAGCTGATGACCGGCTACGTTGTTGACCGCGCTATTGATAGCCACCGCATTTCCCCGGATGACATTGTCACCGTCGGGCGCGACGCGTGGGCAAAAGGTAACCCTGTCTTTGACGGTTCGTCACTGATGTTCCTGAAAGAGGGTGACCGCGTTTCTGTGCGCGACCTCAGCCGCGGTCTGATTGTTGATTCCGGTAACGACGCCTGTGTGGCGTTGGCGGATCATGTGGCCGGTGGTCAGCCGCAGTTCGTGAAGATGATGAACGACTATGTGCAAAAGCTGAATCTGCGCGATACGCACTTCGAAACTGTTCATGGTCTGGATGCCCCAGGCCAGCACAGCTCTGCGTATGATCTGGCCGTGCTGTCCAGGGCCATCATCCACGGCGAGCCTGAGTTTTACCACATGTACAGCGAAAAGAGCCTGACCTGGAATGGGATCACGCAGCAAAACCGTAACGGTCTGCTCTGGGATAAGACCATGAACGTGGATGGTCTGAAAACGGGGCACACGTCAGGGGCCGGATTTAACCTGATTGCTTCCGCGGTGGACGGCCAGCGTCGCTTGATCGCCGTGGTGATGGGGGCAGACAGTCCGAAAGGGCGTGAGGAGCAGGCCCGTAAACTGCTGCACTGGGGACAACAGAATTTTGATACCGTGCAGATCCTGCACAACGGTAAAAAAGTGGGCACCGAGCGGATCTGGTACGGCGATAAGGAACAGGTGAACCTGGGCACCGACCAGGATTTCTGGCTGGCATTACCGAAAGCAGAAGTACCGAACATCAAGGCAAAATACGTGCTGGATACAAAAGAGCTGGAAGCGCCGATAGCCGCCCATCAGCGGGTAGGCGAGATCCAGTTATACGACCGCGATAAAGTGGTCGCTCACTGGCCGCTGGTGACACTGGAGCGTGTTGATAAAGGTGGCCTTTTCTCCCGTCTGAGTGATTATCTGCACCACAAAATCTAACCTTTCTGGGCAGACTGGCAGGGTTGCGAGTCTGCTCACATAATAAACACTCCTCGATTGCCGATTATAGAAATTCTGCTTTATAGTGTATAAATATACAGTGATAAACGGAGGCAGTATGGACTACAGCATCAGGCAGGAAAAGAAACGTAAGATTGCCGGTTTTCACCTGGTCGGGCCATGGGAACACACGGTAAAACAGGGCTTTGAACAGCTCGTCATGTGGGTCGATGGCCGACACATTCAGCCGCTGGAGTGGGTTGCGGTTTATTACGATAACCCGGACGAAGTCCCGGCAGAAAAATTGCGCTGCGATACGGCCGTTACGGTACTGGATGATTTCGTTATCCCGGAAAACAGCGAAGGGGTGATTATGACGGAAATTGCGGCCGGAGATTACGCCGTCGCGAAAGCACGTGTTGAAAACTACGACTTCGCCACGCCGTGGTACCAGTTCTTTAACTCCCTTTTGCAGGACAACAAATTCCAGATGGCTCTGAAACCGTGCTTCGAGCGCTATCTCAATGATGGCAACGCCGACGGGTACTGGGACATCGAAATGTTTATCGCCGTAGAGCATAAAGCGGGGTAGTCCTGTTAAATGCAGGGTTTTTCAGCCGGGTGTGATCCGCCCGGCTGAAAACACAGTACAATTGTGATTTGCCGTGTAGCTGGAGAGCGGGTGTGCGTCCCGACAAATCATTAACGTCTTTTGAAATTCGGTTGTATAAACACTACCGCGTGGTTCATGGGGGCCGTATCGCGCTGGCATTCGTTCTGACGTTTGTGCTGGTCCGTTTACTGGATGTTCCTGAAGGAACGTGGCCGCTGATCACGCTGGTGGTCGTCATGGGGCCTATCTCGTTCTGGGGGAACGTTGTCCCGCGTGCTTTCGAGCGCATTGGCGGTACGGTTTTTGGCTCAGCCCTTGGGTTGATTGCCCTTAAGCTGGAGCTTATTTCATTCCCGGTGATGTTGGCCTGGTGCGGTGTCGCCATGTTCCTCTGCGGCTGGCTGGCGCTGGGTAAAAAGCCCTATCAGGCACTGCTGATTGGTATCACCCTCGCGGTGGTGGTCGGCGCGCCAGCGGGTGATATGACCACGGCACTGTGGCGAAGCGGGGATGTTATCCTTGGTTCACTGCTGGCGATGCTTTTCACCGGTATCTGGCCGCAGCGCGCTTTCCTGCACTGGCGCATTCAGATGGCAAACTACGTCACCGCCTTTAACCGCGTCTACCAGGCCGGTTTTTCACCTAATCTTGTCGAACGTCCCCGGCTGGAGAAGCACCTTCAGCAGATCCTTAATGACGTGGTCAAAATGCGCGGTCTGATTACTCCTGCCAGTAAAGAGACCCATATTCAGAAATCGATTTTCGAAGCTATCCAGACCGTGAGCCGTAATCTGGTCTGCATGCTTGAATTGCAAATCAACGCGCACTGGGCCTCGCGCCCCAGCCATCTGTTAATGCTGAACGCGCAGACGCTGAAGGAGACGCAGCAGATGACGCAGCAAACCCTTCTGACCATCGCTCATGCCCTTTATGAAGGTAACCCGCAGCCCATCCTCGCAAACAGCGAGCGTCTGAATGAGATCGTTGCCGAACTGAAACAGCTGATCAACGAGCGACAGGGCGATAACGTAGCGGAAACCCCAATCCATGGTTACGTCTGGCTGAGCATGGAACTGGCGCGTCAGCTTGAGTTGCTGTCGCATCTCATTTGCCGCGCACTGCGCAAATAAAGAGCAGCTATCGCCATATGTGACGGCTGCTGCTTCGATTCAGCATCAATTGGGGTTATGATAGTTTTAAACGATATACTCATTGTCATTCGCAGCCGCTGTCAGTAAGGTTATTGGTACAACGGTTGCTTTAACGAATCCGAATCTCACATTATCAGGGGTGTAAAAATGGAAACTACCAAGCCTTCGTTCCAGGATGTTCTGGAATTCGTCCGCCTGTTCCGCCGCAAAAACAAACTGCAGCGTGAAATCCAGGACGTTGAGAAGAAGATCCGTGACAACCAGAAACGTGTTCTGCTGCTGGATAACCTGAGCGACTACATTAAGCCAGGTATGAGCGTTGAAGCTATTCAGGGCATCATCGCCAGCATGAAGAGCGACTACGAAGACCGCGTTGATGACTACATCATCAAAAACGCTGAGCTGTCTAAAGAGCGCCGTGACATCTCCAAAAAGCTGAAAGTGATGGGCGAAATCAAAAACGCTGAAGCCAAAAGCGAATAATCGCTGCTGATTGCAAAAAAGGCTCTCTGGTGACAGAGAGCCTTTTTTATTACGCAGAGCGCGGCTGAAGCTGATAGATCCAGGCCTTAACCTGGTCACCTTCGGCGGTGGTCACCATGACCTCGACCCGATCGTAGCCGTCTTCAAATTCATCCAGCATCGGCCAGTGTGCCTCAAGGTTACTGGAGATAAACAGATAACCCTCAACGCGTGGGCCATCGGCGTGCAGCACGATACCCGGAAAATCTGCCGCAGCGCCCCAGCCACGCGCATAAAATGTCCCGGTGACAAAACCGGCCTGCCATTCACCGCCGATGCTTTCGAGAATACGTGCATTTGAATGGCCCGGGCGTAACGTACCGTAGACAAACAAAGAGTCCATTTTTCCTCACCAGAAAAGCAAAAAGCCCGCTTTAAAAGCGGGCTTTTCAGAATGTGGCTCCTCTGACTGGACTCGAACCAGTGACATACGGATTAACAGTCCGCCGTTCTACCGACTGAACTACAGAGGAATCGTTGTGGAGGCTTATCTTAGCGGCGAAAAAACTTTTGTCAAACCTGATCTTAGTGATTAGCGATCGATTGCCGATTCTGTCATCAGTTTGTTGCAAATCCAGACATCTTTTTATGGAAAATACTTTGCAGGATGAGCTTTTCTCCCCCATCATTTGAAATGGAGTTTCAACTTTTCTCGCTAAGGTCCATTTTGAACGTTACTGCCACTCT
Organism: Enterobacter cloacae complex sp. OE43NF; assembly: GCF_023544405.1. Classification (NCBI taxonomy): domain Bacteria; kingdom Pseudomonadati; phylum Pseudomonadota; class Gammaproteobacteria; order Enterobacterales; family Enterobacteriaceae; genus Enterobacter; species Enterobacter cloacae complex sp. OE43NF. Next base: position 39,618 of record NZ_JAMJFW010000029.1, on the reverse strand, counting down.
CCGCCAGGCGATTATGCGCACGCCATGGTATGCAAAACGTAAAAGCTATCGTGTTCTGTTCTGGCGTGAAATCACCCCGCTTGCTGTACCTATTTTTCTGGAGAATACCTGCGTTCTGCTGATGGGGGTGTTGAGCACCTTCCTGGTGAGCTGGCTGGGTAAAGAGGCGATGGCCGGGGTCGGGCTGGCGGACAGTTTTAACATGGTGGTGATGTCTTTCTTTGCCGCTATCGATCTTGGGACCACGGTGGTGGTGGCCTTTAGCCTGGGCAAGCTGGATCCGAAGCGTGCCCGCGAAGCCGCCCGGCAGTCGCTGATGATCATGACCCTCTTTTCGATCATCCTGGCGGCGGTGATCCACTATTTCGGCAAAGAGATTATCGACTTTGTCGCGGGTGAAGCGACGAATGAAGTTAAGGATCTGGCGCTGACCTATCTGGAAATGACGGTCTTAAGCTATCCTGCTGCGGCTATCGCGCTGATCGGTAGCGGCGCGCTGCGCGGGGCGGGCAACACAAAAATTCCACTGCTGATCAACGGCGGAATGAACATCCTGAATATCATGATCAGTAGCGTCCTGATCTACGGTGTTTTCTCCTGGGAGGGAATGGGGTTTGTTGGCGCAGGGCTGGGGCTGACAATCTCCCGCTACATTGGTGCGGCAGCCATCCTCGGGGTGTTGATGGCGGGGATCACGCCATCGCTGCGCCTCACGTTAAAAAGCTACTTCCGACCCTTTAACTTCGCCATTATCTGGGAAGTGATGGGGATTGGTATTCCTGCCAGTATCGAGTCGGTACTGTTCAACGGCGGTAAACTGCTTACCCAGATGTTTGTTGCCGGTATGGGGACAGATGTGATTGCCGGTAACTTTATTGCCTTCTCCATCGCCTCGCTGATTAACCTGCCGGGTAACGCCCTCGGGTCGGCCTCCACCATCATCACCGGTAAACGGCTCGGCAAAGGACAGATAGGGCAGGCGGAGCGCCAACTGCGCCATGTCTTCTGGCTGTCGACCATTGGTCTGACGATAATTGCGTGGGGGAGCGCGCCCTTTGCCGGGCTGATGGCCTCGTTCTATACCCACGAAGATGATGTTAAAGAGGTCGTTAAGATCCTGATTTGGCTCAACGCGGCATTTATGCCGATCTGGGCGGCGTCCTGGGTACTGCCTGCCGGGTTAAAAGGGGCACGCGATGCCCGCTTTGCGATGTGGGTCTCTATGCTCGGCATGTGGGGTTGCCGCGTGGTAGCGGGTTATACGCTGGGGGTCATGCTCGGTATGGGGGTCGTCGGGGTCTGGCTGGGGATGTTCCTTGACTGGGCCGTGCGTGGGGCATTGTTCTACTGGCGTATGGTAAGTGGGCGCTGGCTCTGGAAATATCCGCGGCACAATGCCTGACAAATGTGCGAAATGTTGAATAAATCGGCAAACGATCGGAAATCTGCATTCTGCCTTTGACAACACCGGGTAGCATCGATAATATGCGCCCCGTTCACACGATTCCTCTGTAGTTCAGTCGGTAGAACGGCGGACTGTTAATCCGTATGTCACTGGTTCGAGTCCAGTCAGAGGAGCCAAATTTGAAAAGCCTGCTTTTAAAGCAGGCTTTTTGCTTTTGTGCAGCAGGTAAAAATTGCCCGGTGGCGCTGCGCTTACCGGGCCTACGGACGAGTAGGCCGGGTAAGGCGAAGCCGCCACCCGGCAATAAACCGCACTAATGTTTCACACGAATCGGTGCCGTCGCCTCCACCAGCCACGGACGCGCGTCGCTCTCCACCAGCGGGGACAGCGCTTCGCGCACCTGCTGATGATACTCATCCAGCCACTGCTTTTCCTGCTCGTTTAACAGATTGAGTTCGACCTGGCTGAGGTCGATTGGGATCAGCGTCAACGAGGCAAATTTGCAGAATCCTGGAGAGCTTTCCACAATCTCCACCTGATTTTCAATGCGGATCCCATGGCTATCCGCCAGATAGTATCCCGGCTCGATAGTCATAATATTGCCCGCCACCAGCGGCCATGGGTTGACCTTTTTAGCGATGCGATGCGGGTTCTCATGGATAAGCAACTGATGACCCACGCCATGGCCCGTTCCGTGATCGAAATCCAGCCCCATCTCCCACAGCGGCCGACGCGCGAAGGCATCCAGCTGATGCCCCTGGGTACCGGACGGAAACTGCAGGGTAATCAGCGACAGAAAACCTTTCAGCACGGCGGTGTAGTGTAAGCGCTGCGGTGGGCTGACCTTGCCCCACGCCAGGGTGCGTGTGGCGTCAGTGGTACCATTATGGTACTGACCACCAGAATCATTCAGATAAAAATGGTCATGGCCGATGGGTTTGTTGCTGGCTTCGCTTGAGTGGTAGTGGCACATCGCCGCATTGCTGGACGAGGCCGAAATGGTCGCAAAACTCTGCTCAATAAAGCCAGGCTGCTGCTCGCGAAACGCGAGTTGCTGTGCCTGGGCCTCCAGCTCGGTCAGCGGCTGACCTGCTGCCGCACGTGCGGGCACTTCACGGCTCAGCCAGGCCAGGAAATTGACCCACGCGGCACCGTCCTGATGATGGCACTCCCGGTAACCCGCCAGTTCTACCGGATTTTTATTGGCCTTCATCAGCGTGATGGGGTCGGTGCGCCAGAGAATGTCACCGTGTGGCTCAATGGCAAAACGCAGAGCCACCGGCGCTGAATCGGCATCTACCATCACCTGTTTACCGTGAGAAAGGCGCTGGCAGCGTTCAATAAAGGCATCCTGCGGCGCAATGGTAAAAGCGTTTCGCACGCTATCAGGCAGGTTGCTTAGCTTATTGTCGTTAACGAACCACTCAACGCTACCGTCCCGACTGAGCAGGGCAAAAGAGAGCGGAACCGGGCTGGTGGGAATATCTGAACCGCGCACGTTAAGCAGCCAGGCGATGTTATCCGGCAGGGTCACGGCCAGATAATCGGCATTGTTGGCGGCCAGCACGGCGGCGACGCGCTGACGTTTATCTGCGCTACTTTCACCACTGATTTCAACGGGCATCTCGCGGATAAGCCCCGCCGGAGCGGCAGGGCGATCGGTCCATAACGTATCAAACGGTGACTGGTTAAGCGGCACCATTTCACACGGTGTCGCAGATAGCGTCTCATAATCGGCATTGGTCATCAGCAGTGCTTCAAAACCAATACGGGTGCCAGCTTCAACGTTGGCCGTCAGCCATTGTGCCAGCGGCTCGTTGTGCAGATGGTGGATCTCTACTTCATCCATATTGACCTGCACGCGGGCCTGAACCTGATAGCGGCCATCGACAAAAAGCAGGGCTTTGTCTTTTAGCACCAGTGCCAGCCCCGCCGAGCCATCGAAGCCGGTCAGCCAGGCCAGTTTTTCATCATACGGCGCGCAGTATTCGCTCTGCCAGGCATCTGCGCGCGGGACGATCATCCCGTCGAGCTTATTTTCCTGTAACCACTGACGCAGGGCCGATAACGGTGATGGGGTGTGCATTATTTTTCCTTATTGTTATCAGCGGAAAGGCGGTTCGTTAAAGGTACGCAGCTTGCGTGAGTGCAGCCGGTCACCTTCCGCCCGCAGCAAATCAATGGCGCGAATGCCAATTTGCAGGTGTTCGGAGATTGCCCCTTCGTAGAACCGGTTTGCCTGTCCCGGTAGCTTGATTTCACCGTGCAGCGGTTTATCGGAAACGCATAGCAGCGTGCCGTAAGGCACACGGAAGCGATAACCCTGAGCGGCAATGGTGGCGCTTTCCATATCAATCGCCACCGCGCGGCTCAGATTGAAGCGCAGGGCAGAGGCGGAATAACGCAGCTCCCAGTTACGGTCATCTGTCGTGACTACCGTGCCGGTACGCAGACGCTGTTTGACCTCTTCACCCGGCATGCCGCTCACCTCTTTGGTGGCGTCGTACAGCGCGCGCTGCACTTCGGCAATGCTTGGGATCGGGATGTCCGGCGGGAGCACGGCGTCAAGCACGTGGTCATCACGCAGGTAGGCGTGGGCCAGCACGTAGTCGCCAATCAGCTGGCTTTCACGCAACCCACCGCAATGACCAATCATCAGCCAGACGTCCGGGCGCAGCACCGCCAGATGGTCGCAGATGGTCTTGGCGTTTGACGGACCCACACCGATGTTGATAAGCGTAATGCCCTGGCCGTCGGCGGTGATCAGGTGCCAGGCTGGCATCTGGTGCTTCTTCCATGCCAGATCGGAGATAGCCTGCTCAGGCGCTTCGGTTTCAGCGGTGATCCAGATCCCGCCGGCGCAGGAGAGGGCGATATAAGGGCTCTCCGGGTCAAGGATTTGGCTACAGCCCCAGCGGACAAATTCGTCAACATAGCGGGTGTAGTTGGTAAACAGCACGAACGGCTGGAAATGCTCGGCTGGCGTCCCGGTGTAGTGACGCAGGCGCGCCAGGGAGAAATCCACACGGCGGGCGTCAAAATGCGACAAGGGGGAAAACTCTGCCGGATGATAAATGCCGTCGGCGGTCTCATCGCCAATCTGCGACAGCTCGGTCGTCGGGAAATGGCGCGTCAGCCCTGCGCTCATGGAGCGATCGAGCGTTAACGCCGAACCGTCAATCACGTACGGATAGGGGATTTCATGCTGTGATGGCTCAACGGCAATGTGTGCGCCGTAATCCTGATAGAGCAGAGTGAGTTGCTCCTCAAGATAAGGACGGAATAACCCAGGGCGGGTCACGGTGGTGCTGTAGCAGCCGGAGTGGGTAAAACGCGCGTAGGCACGGGTCTTTGGCGTGGTACTGGCGCTGCCGTCCCAGGTGACAGAGAGCGATGGATAAACAAAAAGGCCCTGGGTTCTGGCCTTTTCGTCGAGAAGTTTCCCTGTTTCGATGTACTCACTGATGGCGCTGCGCAGCGCATTGACGGACTGTTCGTACAGCGCGTCGAGTTTTTCCAGTGCCTGAGCCGGGGTCAGGCTGGAGCCCTTATTATTCATGTCTGTCTCCTTGTTCCACAGGTGTGCTGCTATATCCGATAGTATGTCACACGCCTGTGAAACAAAAGGGAGATCAGGGATGGTGTATCTCTTTCATCACCAGCGCCGTGGCGGCCGACAGCAGGCAGCCTGCCAGCAGGTAGATCGCGACGCTGTGCCAGTTTCCGCCGGAGAACGTCACCAGCGCGGCGGCAATAAACGGCGTAAATCCGCCGCCCACGACGCTCGCCACCTGGTATCCCACGCCCGCCCCGCTGTAGCGGTAGCTTGCGCCGAACAGTTCGGTAAACATCGGTTGCTGCACGCAGACCACCATATCGTGGGCAATGTTGGCGAGCATAATGGCAAAGAAGACTATCCAGAAGACCGACTGTGCCTCCAGCGCCATAAAGAACGGCCAGGCGCTGAGGGAGCCAATCAGCGCACCGGTAATATAGACGCGGCGGCGGCCAAACCGATCCGCAAGCCAGGCGAAGCAGGGGATTGTCAGACAGCTGATCCCGCCCACCAGCAGACCGATATTCAGGAACAGCTCACGGGGGAGGCCGAGGTTCTGCGTGGAATAGTTCAGGGCAAACGCGGTGACGATATACATCGTCAGCAGCTCGCACAGGCGCAGGGCGATAATTTTCAGAAAAGCGCCAGGATGACGAATGAGCGCTTCCATCACCGGCAGCCGTTTTCTGGCAACGGGGTTTTCCCGCTGCTGTTCAAACTCGGCGGACTCTTCCATTCCGTTACGGATCCACAGCGCGGCGATAACCAGCACGATGCTGAAGATGAAGGGAATGCGCCAGCCCCAGCTCAGAAACTGCTCATCGGTCGTGAAGTGGCTGATAAGCGACACCAGCCCGGTGGAGAGCAACAGACCCACGCCGTACCCAACCTGCACGCCGCTGCTGTAGAACGCCTTTTTATTTTTCGGTGCGCTTTCGACCGATAACAGCGCCGCGCCGCCCCATTCGCCGCCCACCGCAAAACCCTGAATGGCGCGCAGGGTGACCAGCAGTACCGGAGCCCACCAGCCAATCGTGGCAAACGACGGCAAAATACCGATGAGCGCAGTGGCGATCCCCATCATCCAGACGGTGAGCATCAGCATGCGTTTGCGGCCAAGGCGGTCGCCAAAGTGGCCGAAGATCACCCCGCCCAGCGGGCGGAACAGGAAGCCGACGCCAAAGGTGGCAAACGCGGCGAGCGTGCCCATGGCGGGGCTAATTTGCGGAAAGAATTCGCGGTTAAACACCAGAGCGGCGGTGATGCCGTAGAGCAAAAAATCATACCAGTCCACGACGGCCCCCGCGAAGCTGCCAAAGGCGGCGCGGCGGGCACGGTTAAGGCAAGGCGTCCCCTCGCCGGGACGTGTGGAGATGAGGGTGGAGTCCATAGTTGTCCTGTCTGCACTGATTTTTTATTTATTGGTATAAGAAAAGGTTACTCACAAAGCCATCGTCATAGCGACGCGATCTATGAGACTACCGCGACGGGCGGCACGAGGAAACTGATTTTATTTCCTGATGGGTAATGCAAAGCGGCTACGCTATGCTTAGCAAATAGTGAAGCGACTAAGGAAGGGAATATGCGTCGTAGAAATGTGCTGGGCTGTCTGGCTGCCTTGCTCATAAGCCAGAGTGTCCAGGCGGTGAGTTATCCTTTACCGCCCGCCGGGAGTCGGCTGGTGGGCAGCGCGCAGGTTATTACCGTACCGGACCACAATACCTTGCCGCTTGAAGCGTTTGCCGCGCAGCACGGGCAGGGGCTGAGCAACATGCTGGAGGCAAACCCCGGTGTTGATCCGTTTTTACCGCAATCCGGTACCCGACTGGTGGTACCTCAGCAGCTCATTCTTCCCGATACGGTTCGCAAAGGCATCGTGGTGAACGTGGCAGAAATGCGCCTTTACTATTATCCGCCAGGCAGCAATACCGTTGAGGTGTTTCCCATTGGTATTGGCCAGGCCGGGCGCGAAACGCCACGCAACTGGGTGACAGCCGTCGAGCGCAAGCAGGAAGGACCAACCTGGTCGCCCACGCCAAACACCCGGCGTGAATATGCAAAAGAGGGGAAAACGTTGCCCGCATTCGTGCCCGCCGGGCCGGATAACCCGATGGGGTTGTATGCGCTCTATATTGGCAGGCTTTATGCCATTCACGGTACCAACTCGAATTTCGGCATCGGCCTGCGCGTCAGTCAGGGCTGCATTCGTCTGCGTAATAACGATATCAAATACCTTTTCGACAATGTGTCGCCAGGCACGCGCGTGCAGCTTATCGATCAGCCTGTAAAAGTGACGACGGAGCCAGACGGCAGCCGCTGGGTGGAAGTGCACGAACCGCTGTCGCGTAACCGCGCAGAATTTGAATCAACCAATAAAGTGCCGCTGCCGATTACCCCCGCGTTGCGGGCACAGCTAATAAACGAGGGGGCGGGCGCTGAGCTGGAACGTCGATCCGGGATGCCGGTTAAGCTTGCTTTGCCCGGTGGCGCTGCGCTTACCGGGCCTACAGTCCCGTAGGCCGGGTAAGGCGAAGCCGCCACCCGGCAGTTTTCCAGAACGCACAAAAGCAAAAAGCCTGCTTTAAAAGCAGGCTTTTCAAATTTGGCTCCTCTGACTGGACTCGAACCAGTGACATACGGATTAACAGTCCGCCGTTCTACCGACTGAACTACAGAGGAATCGTGTGAACGGGGCGCATAGTAACGACCTGCGTACGCCTTGTCAAAGGGTGAAACCACGCTTTGCGTCTGTTTGCTGACAATTTCAGCAAAGTGGCGATTTTGCCAACGTAATGCACCGTTGTGGTGCGGATATACCTCTTATAGGGCAGATCATAAACCGCTGTTTCAGTAATAAATCCGGCGTCTATGATTAGGTTTCCTTATTTTCAGGCGCTTAGCGAACAAATCTGACCTGCTGGTAAAACTGGCATTCATATTGCAAAACCTGTTCAACAACAACAGCCAGTACCGGCACAGCATTTCGAACAGGGGGCAAAATGAACTTAAGACGACTGAAATACTTCGTAAAAATCGTCGATATCGGCAGCCTGACTCAAGCGGCGGAAGTGCTGCATATCGCGCAGCCTGCGCTGAGCCAGCAGGTGGCTACTCTGGAAGGCGAAATGGATCAGCAGCTGTTGATCCGCACCAAACGCGGCGTGACCCCAACGGAAGCAGGCAAGATCCTGTATACCCACGCGCGCACCATTCTTCGTCAGTGCGAACAGGCGCAGCTGGCGGTAAATAATGTTGGCCAGACGCTGAGCGGACACGTTTCCATCGGGCTGGCACCGGGGACCGCTGCGTCCTCCATCACCATGCCACTGCTGCAGGCGGTGCGCGCTGAACTGCCGGAAGTGCTGGTCTATCTGCACGAGAACAGCGGCTCTGTCCTGAATGACAAGCTGCTTAATGGCCAGCTGGATATGGCGGTGCTTTACGATCGCTCTCCGGTTGCGGGGATCACCAGCCAGCCGCTGCTGAAAGAAGATCTGTATCTCGTGGGCACCCGCGATTGTCCGGGGCAGAGCGTTGATCTCACTGCGGTTGCAGAGATGAATCTTTTCCTGCCGCGTGATTACAGCGCCGTGCGCGTACGCGTGGACGAAGCTTTTTCCCTGCGCCGCCTGACGGCGAAAATCATCGGTGAAATTGACTCCATCTCCACGCTGACTGCGGCGATCGCCAGTGGGATGGGCGTCACGGTGCTGCCGGAATCCGCCGCCCGCTCGCTGTGCAGCGCAGCAAATGGCTGGATGGCGCGCATCACCACGCCATCAATGAGTTTACCGCTGTCGCTGAACATGTCCGCCCGTGGCTCGCTGTCGCCACAGGCGCAGGCGGTGAAAGAAATTTTAATGTCGCTGGTCAGTAAGCCATCGCTGGAGAATCGTGAACTGCAGCTCGTGAGTTAATATTCCAGAAAAGCATAAGATGCTGGTTTTTATTATTTGTTCTGCAGCTCAGCTGACTCTAACAATAGAGCTATGTCAGATGCGCCGGAGTGAATCGTGAATTTCCAGCAACTTAAAATTATCCGTGAGGCGGCCAGGCGGGACTATAACCTGACCGAAGTCGCCAATATGCTATACACCTCCCAGTCGGGCGTCAGCCGCCATATTCGCGAGCTGGAAGAGGAGCTTGGCATTGAGATTTTTATCCGTCGCGGCAAGCGCCTGCTTGGCATGACGGAGCCAGGTAAAGCGTTGCTGACCATCGCTGAGCGGATCCTCAACGAGGCCAGCAATGTCCGTCGCCTGGCGGATCTCTTTACCAATGATGCCTCCGGCGTGCTCACCATTGCCACTACCCATACTCAGGCACGTTACAGCCTGCCGCCAGTGATAAAAGCGTTTCGTGAAATTTTCCCTGACGTTCGCCTGGAGCTTATTCAGGGCACGCCGCAGGAAATTGAAATGCTGCTGCAAAACGGTGGGGCGGATATTGGTATCGCCAGCGAACGCCTGAGCAACGACCCGCTGCTGGTGGCCTTTCCCTGGTTCCGCTGGTACCACAACCTGTTGCTCCCGCTCGATCATCCGTTGAATCAGGTTTCACCGCTAACGCTGGAAGCGATCGCGAAATGGCCGCTGATTACGTATCGTCAGGGTATTACCGGGCGTTCGCGCATCGATGAAGCATTCAACCGCAAAGGGTTAACGCCGGATGTGGTACTGAGCGCGCAGGATTCCGATGTGATCAAAACCTACGTTGAGCTGGGGCTGGGAATCGGCCTGGTCGCGGAACAGTCTGGTGGCGAGGGCGATACCGGGAACCTTGTGCGTCTGGATACTCGTCATTTGTTCGATGCCAATACCGTATGGCTCGGCCTGAAGCGCGGACAGCTCCAGCGCAACTATGTGTGGCGCTTTATCGAACTCTGCAACGCCGGGCTGTCCGTTGACGAAATCAAACGCCAGGTGATGGAGCCGGAAGAAGTGGCGATTGATTATCAGATTTAGTTCCTCTGGCTGGGATCGCCTTAGCCAGTAACTAGCGAATAAACAAGCTAAATCAGAATTCCCTTTCGGTTGGTGTTGGTGACATGCTGCTGCATCAATTCAACGATCCAGTCAATAAAAACGCGCAGTCTGGCATTGACATGGCGGTTCGGCGGAAACGCCAGGTACAGGGGCATTGGAGCAATACGCCAGTGTTCAAATAGCGGAATCAAGGCACCTCGAGCCTGATGCGCTGCCGCCATATAGACTGGCAGTGCGATCACGCCTAATCCCGCTAACCCGGCTTCGAGGTAAGCATTGCCATCATCCACGGCCAGTACATAGCTGCCCGTGATTTCAATACGTTCACTCTCACTGCGCAGTACCAGAGGATCAATCTTACCGGTGCGTGAGGACAAGAACCCTACTCTGCGATGGTCGGTGTTTTCCAGTTCTCGCGGGTGCGAAGGGGGGCCAAGGCGTTCCAGATAACTGGGGGCGGCGTAGACGCCGATTTGCAAATCTCCGACATGGCGTGCAATCAGGGACTGATCGGTGATCTCGCCGCCGCGTAGCACGCAATCCACGTTGTCGCCAATCAGGTCCACCACCCGGTCGCTCACGCCCATGTCGAACTGAATGTCAGGGTATCGTGCATGGAATGCCGATAGCGCCGGCACCAGGATGAGGCGGGCCAGCGGACTGGGCACATCCACCCGTAGCCATCCCCTGGGCGTAATTGCCGCACTGGACAGACTGTTTTCAGCATCTTCCATGTCCGCCAGCAGGCGGATGACGCGTTCGTAGTAGACCGCGCCATCGGGAGTGACGCTGAGTTTGCGGGTGGTGCGATGGAGCAATCTGACGCGCAGGCGCGCTTCCAGCTGCTGAATAAGCTGCGTCACCGTGGTTTTGCTCATATGAAGCGTTTGGGCAGCCTTTGTGAAGCTACCTGCCTCTACCACGCGAGCAAAGGCGCGCATCGCATCGAAACGATCCATTCCTTATCCTCTCTTTTCACCGATTGTTTGGATATTACAAACAATGATGGACAAAGTCGCTTGTTTATCCGCCCGATCCTGCACCTGTAAAGTGTCTTTAAGTTCATTGGGCAGATTTCGCCCCATTGCAAAGGTGTAAATATGACAGCACGCGAAGCAGTTTTTCCCTCAGGACGCCAGGCGCTCTATGAGCGCAATCGCTATTCACCGGCCATCAAATCTAACGGTTTCCTGTTCGTTTCGGGGCAGGTTGGTAGCCGTGAGGATGGCTCGCCTGAGCCCGATCTAAAAGCGCAGGTCAGGCTGGCATTCAATAATCTTAATGCTGTCCTCGCGGCTGCGGGCTGCACGTTCGATGACGTGGTTGACGTTACCCTTTTTGTCGTCGATCCCGAGTCAAACCTCGACGCTATCTGGAGTATCCTGCCAGAATATTGGGGAGAAGCGCCTTACCCAACGTTGACCGGGATCGGCGTTACGTGGCTGTACGGATTCCAGTTTGAGATTAAGGTGATTGCCAGGCTGCCCTGACCGTTAGGGGCTTTCCGCCAGTCGAAAGTCAAGACAGAGGAAAAATGATGAAAGCAGCGGATTATTGCCCGATGGCGTAAGCCGGGTAAGGCGAAGCCGCCACCCGGCAGTTTTCCAGAACGCACAAAAGCAAAAAGCCTGCTTCAAAAGCAGGCTTTTCAAATTTGGCTCCTCTGACTGGACTCGAACCAGTGACATACGGATTAACAGTCCGCCGTTCTACCGACTGAACTACAGAGGAATCGTGTGAACGAGGCGCATAGTAGCGACCTCGGTTCGCCTTGTCAAAGGGTGAAAACACCCTTTTTGATCGTTTGCCGACAATTTCAGCAAATCGCTGATTTTATAGCAAATTTGCGGCGAAATTACACAGCAGGATGCGCCGCCCGCGGGCAGGCGGCGCAGTTGTTTAGAACAGCACGGAGTAGTTCAGACCAAACGTGCGGCCACGGCCTTTATAGGTATACAGACCCGGAGCGCCATACGTTGGGCTATACAGCCCCGGTGCGCGCTGTCCCCAGGCGGTGGTGTAGTCTTTGTCCAGCACGTTTTCCACGCTGAAGCTCACTTTACCCACCGGCAGGGCGTAGCTGCCCAGGAAATCTACCGTGTTATAGCCATCGATCTTCTTACCGTCGGCATCAGAGACGTCAAAGGTCTGGGTACTCTGCACGCGCAGGGTCCAGTCGCCCGGCGCCCAGTTGACCCAGGCGCTGGCTTTCGACGGGCTGGCGCTGTCTACCGTCAGCTTCTCCCATTTACCGTTTTCACGGGTTTCAGACTTAATGGCGTTAAAGTTCGCGCCGGTGCTCCAGTCGCTGTCGGTGAAGAAATAGTCCACCTGACCTTCCACCCCGTAGATACGACGCTTGTCGTCTTCAAGGTTGATGGTCATATCGGTTTTGTTGATGGTGATGGTTTTATCCGAGAGCGAGTAGTACGCCGCAACCTGCGTGCGCAGGTTATCGCCGGTGTAGCGCCAGCCCAGCTCGTAAGCGTTAACTTTAATGCCGTCCAGCGTCGAGTCGTTAACGTTCACGCTATTCAGCAGGCGATAGTGCCCGTCGACAAGCTGATAGGTGCCGGAGCCGTAGTACTTCGCCAGGTCCGGAATTTCAAAGCCCTGAGAGAAGTTAAACCACAGCTGCTGCTGTTCGGTCAGGCGACCAAGGATCCCGGCGTTAAACAGGAAGTTGTTGTAATCGGTTTTCCCGCCCGGCACCGCGTCTGCTGAGGTGGCTTTCCCGGTGGCGATGGCCTGCTGCTGGGCGTAGCCAACAAAATCATCCACCTTGTTTTCAGTGTACTGGTAACGCACGCCGCCGCTCAGGGTGATGGCGTCAATGTCGTAGCTCGCCTGCAGGAACGGGGCGAGGTTGGTAATGCTGTAACCCGGATAACGCCCCACGTTGTACGCATTGTCCAGCTTCATGCCGCCGCTCGCTGCCGCTTTACTCAGGTCGAAGAACTGCTGGTTGGCATCGAAGGTTTCATGGTCGGCGTCCACACCCCAGGTGAGCGTCAAATCATCCACCGGCTTGCTGTTCAGCGTCAGCTTGCCGCCGTAAAAATCGGTTTTCTGCTGGGAGGCACCGATGCTGGTCACCGTCCCTTTGCTCAGGGTCGGGAACGGGTAGTAGGTCAGGCTCTCGTCACGATAGTAGATCTGCGCGACCAGGTCCTGACCCCAGAAATCGGTATTAGAGTACTGCAGGTTAATCAGATGGCGCTCGGTACCGGGAATACGGTCAGAATCCAAGTTGTTTTTGTTATACGCGGTGGCATCACCCGTAACCGCCGAGAAATTCTTCCCAAGGTACAGGCCGTGTTTGCCATCAGATTCGCTCTTGTAGTACTGGGTGGTTAACTGCAACTGCTGATGATCGTCAATATTGATGGTGCCAGTGCCCATCACATCAATACGGTCAGAATACTGTAAGCCGGTCTGGGTGTTATCGATAATCACCTCGTCGCCGTTGCCGTCATACCAGCCGCCGTAACGCTGATAAGAAACGGACAGGCGACCAGACGCATTATCATTGCCGCCGCTGACCGCCGCCGACACGTTCTCATCGTGGTCGTTGTGGCTGTTAAACCCGCTTTTTGCCCCGGTCTGGAATTCGACTTCCGTCTCCGGCTGACCTTTTTTGGTGACGATGTTCACCAGGCCGCCGGTACTGCCGCCGCCGTACAGTGAAGTAGCGCCGGAAATCACTTCGATACGGTCGATGTTGAACGGATCGATAGAGTCAAGCTGACGGCTGTCGCTGCGGGAGGAGTTCAGACGCACGCCGTCCACCATCACCATCATTGAACGGCCGCGCAGGTTCATACCGTAGTTGGTGCGCCCCTGGCTGCTGACGTCCATGCCCGGGATCAGCTGCGCCAGCACGTCTTTAATCTCTTTCCCGCCCTGAACCTGCTGCTCAATTTCCGCACGCTCGATAACCCAGGTGGTCTGCGCCATCTCCGCCACGCTGCGGTGTGCGCGGCTGGCGGAGACAACGATATTTTCTTCCTTTTGTTCTTCTGCCCACGCAGAGGTCGAAAGCATGGCAAGCAAGCACGGATTTAAAACCCAAAGATGAGAACGTTTCATTGTTATGTTGATCCTGATTGTGTGTGTCAGTACTCGGTGGTCTGTGCTAATGATTTAAAAACCTGGCTGTTATCCGTGCTGGTGGTGCTACGCCAGTGGATCACGCCGGGGGTAGTAGCCAGCTCAAACGGCTCGTCGTCGTGCGCGCGATTGAGAATTCGCGCGGCGCGCCAGGCCATCAGGCTGAGCTGGGGTTCGGCAATACCGAGACGGTGCATCCCGGCATTCACGGCAAACAGGCGGTTGCTCTGCGGGCCGTCCCATTCAAGGGTGAAATCGTTGTTGATGTGAAAAGCTTCGTCGGCATCCAGGTGCAGACGATGGGAGAGTGGCGCCAGAAACGCAGGCTGCGCGGCGCGGTAGCCCGTGGCAAAGATCACCACGTCGCTCTCCAGCTGTTCACGGCCACCGTCGAGGTGATGCTGTAGCGTCAGGCGTTGCCCGTTTTGCAGCCGCGTGAGTGCGGTTACCGAGCGGGACGGCATCAGGTGCGCCCAGGGTTTTTCACGCAGCACTTCAAAGCGGTGATACATGGCGCGGTAAATTGCCAGCAGGGACTCGGTGGTGATACCGTCAGAGGTCATCTTCTGCTCGTGCAGCATCTGCCGACGGGCCTCTTCACCAAGTGTGGAGAAGCTGTCCACGTACTCCGGCGTGAAATACTCGTTGGCAAATGCGGCCTCATCCAGGGCGTTGTAGTTGTTGCGGCGCGACACCCAGTTCAGGCTCAGCGGCTGACCCCACTCCCCGCGGAAGATATTCAAAAACAGATCGGCACCGCTCTGGCCGCCGCCAACGACGGTCACCCGTTTGCCCGCCAAATCTGGCGTGCGCAGCATCATCTCGCTGGCGTGGAAGCAGCTGTCATCCTGCGCGGTCACACAGTCGGGGAGGTTGATCTGTTTACCAATCCCCACGCAGACGTGGCGCGGCAGGAAGCGATCGCGCTGGGTTACTACCTCAAACAGGCCCTTTTTCTCATCAAAACTCACCTGCTGCACCTGCTGGCTGAAGGCGAGGTTGGTGAGGTTATCCGCCGCCCAGCTCAGGTAATCAGCAAACTCCTCGCGGGAGACGGTGCGCTGCTCGGTGGTCAGAAAACGGTAGAACTTTTTACGCTGTACCAGGTAGTTCAGAAAGCTATGGCGGTTGGTCGGCTCCACGGCGCTGACCAGATCCTTCAGGAAGCTGGTTTGCATGTGGCAGTCCGGCACCATCATCCCCGGGTGCCAGGAGAAATGCGGCTTACGTTCAAGAAACAGTGAACTGAATCCGTCCAGCCCCTCTGCAAGGGCAGCGATGCTGAGGTTAAACGGGCCAATACCAATGCCGATGAAATCATACGTTTTCATTGCGCTGACTCCTGGGAGACCAGAAAAAGGGGGTTATCGAGATCGCAGACGTAGTTCGGCAGCATGCGGCTGCCACCGTCGTGTTCGGAGAAGGTGAGTTTGACCGGGTTGAGGATCACGCGAATGATCTGCGGCTTAAACAGGTCGAACTTCGCGAAGCGCCCGGCAAGATCCGGATGTGCGGCCATATAACGGCGTAAAACCTGCGCCAGGATCTGGTAGAAGCGGGTTTCGCTGACGCCGCTTTGCTGCGTGAGACGCGAGATAAAACGCAGCACCGTCACGAAGTTGCCGGTTTGCAGATCATGGATGATGTACTCCGCGCTCAGGCGTGCCGTGACGGCTTTCACCTGTTGCGGCAGGCTTTCCGCCTGCGGGAAATCTTCATCAACCAGCCGCATATCACCCTGGAAATCCTTCAGCAGAATGCGCTGCGGTACGTAGTCTTTCATCACCAGCGTCACGTTCTGGCCGTGGGCGATGAGCGCCACGCCGTAGCGGCAGAGCAGGTGATAGAACGGGATCACCGTGGCATCGAACAGTTTTGCCAGCCAGGCTTCGGCGGTTAATCCCGAATGCGCAATCCACGCGTCAATCAGCGGGCGTCCGGCGTTGTCGGTCTCCATTAGCGCCGCCATCAGCACCGCCTGCTCGCCGTCCTGCAAATAGCAGGACGGGTTTTCGCGCCAGATCACACCCAGCATCTCCTGATAGCGATAGGGCGCTTTCGGTAATGCGGCGTAACCGGTATGCGCCAGATATCCGGCGGCGGGTTCGCCAAGCACCTGCGCGCCAGAGCGGGTGAGGGTGGCGTCGCTGGCAAACTGCTGCTGTAACCAACGCGAAGCCAGCGGACCGGCGGCAATGTACTTGCCCGGAATACCGCGATAGCAGGAGGTGTTGTAGATGGTCAGCGGCAGCTTGATGTCATACGGCGCGCGGCGGCTGGCGTTGGTCAGCGTGCGCAGGGACTGTTGGGCCAGATACTCATCGCCAAATTCCCCCAGCTCTACCATCTCACCGCGCGCGAGCTGGGCCAGGAAATGGACGGCAATTTTTTGCTGCCACTGCCACGGGTGCAACGGCACCGGCAGCCAGCTGTCGTCAAGCTTCAGCGCCTGCCAGCTGGCGTCAAAGCGCGCGCGCTCGGCACTGTCCATGGTGCTGGCCAGCAGGGTGTTGATATCGCAATCGACATCGCTGCTCCAGACCAGATGCTCGCGCTGCACGGCAACCCAGTGCAGGCGAAAACGGCCACGGTATTCCGGCGCGTACTGGCGCAGCGCATCCAGCCCCCAGCCGCGGCGTCCCTTGTTAAAAATGAACTTGGGATGGCCGCTCATCAGACACTGGAGTTCGTCCGGGTCGAGATGAATAAGCGCGTCGGCATCCAGCGTCTCTCGCGCCTGCAGCAGCTGCATGTCGCCCCGCAGCGTGGCGTAAAGATCTTCCAGATGCTCTGCCGTTTGTGCATTGCTCATCTCCAGCACCGTCGCCAGCTGCAAAAATGCGCTTTCCGCTTCCACGGCGGCTCCGCTGGCGGTTGTCAGACTGGCGGGATCGATATGTAACCAGCCCCAGATGCCGCGCGTGGCGCGAAACTGCCAAGTTTCGCTGCCCATGGTGATTTGCCAGCGGTCAGCGGCCAGCGGCTCGGCGCTCAGGGTACGTTCGTATTCCAGCTCGGCGAGGATCTTCGCCACCATCTCGCGGTTCACTTTTTGCCAGAGTGCGTTCACAGTCCCACCTCGCTGAAGAAGCGGTGACGCTCGCTCATGATGAGGCGCGAACGTTTATGCGGGAAGTCGAACTCTTTAACGGTGTCAAAACCGGCAGACGCCAGATGGCGGAACAGGCGCTGATTGTCGAAACGTGGCTCAGCGACAATGCGCGTCGTGTGCGGTTCATCCAGCCACAGATAGTGGCTCAGACCGCGCAGCCAGCTACGGATATACTGCGCGCCGCGCCAGTTCTCTTCGCCGACCAGCATATGCAGCCCACGGTCAAACGGCTGCCAGCGATAGTGGCGTCCGATACGGTCTTCTGCGGCCCAGTAGAGTTCAAAATAGCCGAACGGCTGATCGTCAAAGCAGCCGATAACCGGGTAGCAGTACGTCGAGTCGAGCTGACGGCGCAGGTAGTTTTCCTGCTCTTCCTGAGGGCCGGCCATCTCCCAGAACGCATTAACGCGTGGGTTGTTCATCCACTGGGTAAAACGCTCACCGTCCAGCGCCACGTCGGCCACGCGGAAGCTCAGGGTGCGTTTAATTTGTGCATCGTAACGGCGATAGACTTCCCCTTGCGGACGGTGAGGGCGCTGCGGGAAGTAAAGCTGACGGCTCTCATCGAATTGCATGCCACCGCTGGCCTGCGGACGCTCCCCCTGCAGCCACAGCGGCAGCTGCCAGAAGGTCTCACGGGCCAGATAATCGCCGCTGGCAAGCGCGAATAACGCCTGCGCCTGCGGTTCATCCTGCCAGGCTGCCCACGGCAACGTGATGCCGGTCAGTGCCGGTGCGGCGACAAACAGCTGATCCAGCGCCTCGACCAGCCAGCCGTCCGGGATATCGCGCAGGCGCTCCAGTACCGCGCTGCCGTCGAGGCCTAAGGTTAGCGGCAGGGACGTGTCCGTTGCGGTGCAACGAAAGCCGTAGCCGGAATGGACGATATTCGCGTTAGCCATCACGCCTTCTCCTTGTAAAACGGGTTGCTAAAGTCGAAATAGATCACTGCCGGATCGGCAATCGTGTTTTCGTTGCGATCGTGCAGGTAGCAGAAAAAGTTGCCTTTACAGTTCCAGGTCGGGCTGTCGAGCACGTAGTCGAGGCAGCGGGTCTGCTTCGCGGTCTGGCGCAGGCTGGCCAGCGCGTCACGCACCCGTGACATCAGGCTCTCTTCGCTGTCGAAACCTGCGGCAGCGAGGGCGGCGGTGACGGCGAGTGTGGAGTTCAGCAGCAGGTAATAGGGGAAGTAGCGCAGCAGCTGGCTCTCGCCGAAGCGGTTTTCCACCTCGCTTTCACCTGCCTCTTTCAGCCACGCGTCGGCCCCTTCGGTCCAGGCGCTGCCCTGGCAGTCACGGTAGATAAGCCCGACCGGGAAGTCCTGCTGCATCTCCACAAGAATGTTTTGCTGATGTGCCAGCAGGACCAGACCGTAATCGGCTTCGGCGCTGAACAGCGGAAGGAGAACGCGGTCGCAATAGGCGTCCAGCCAGCAGCGCGCGGCCTGGGCGAGGGGGAGATCCAGACGCTGGCTGAGACGGCGGACCGCAGCCGCCAGCAGGCTGTCACCGCCGTCCGGCGCGGCCTGCGTCAGGCTCACCAGCACGTTGGTTTGCGTATCCGGCGTATCAAACAGCAGGTTCACGCGCAGTGTCATCAGGCTCTCTTCCTGAATGACCCCGCTTTCGTCACGCAGACCCGCCCAGCCGTCTTCCTGCATCACGCGCATGGTGGGGTAGCGCGCCTGGAGCTCCTGCCAGCGCGCCGTTTTCGCCAGACGCGCCAGACGCATCCCGCGCTTAACCTCTTTCACCGACAGCGTGCGCACGGAGTTTGTCAGGCGCACGCTCAGGGAAAACTTAATCATGTCGCTGTTGGTTTCGCAGTACAGCGAGCGGGAGGAGCTGGTGGGCAGCCACTGCGCGCCCGCTTCGCCCAGATCCTGCAAGGCTCCCTTCGCCACCAGTCGCTGGCACCAGTCCTGACCGAGCAGGTACTCCGCCTGCCACGGGTGCATCGGCAGCAGCCAGCGGGTGTCGGTGAAATGACCGAGCAGTTCAGGGGCGCTCTGGGCTGCGAAGCGCAGCAGACGTTCGCGCAGGGAGACGTTCAGGCTCTCGCCAGCGATCAGTTCACTCTCAACGGCAAACCAGCGCAGTGGAAAGCGGGAGGCGAAATCGGGCAAATAGCGGCGGGCTTCGGTTTCGTTAAACGGCTCGTGTGACTTCGGGGCCGGATGGAATGCGTGGCCGACCAGCAGCGCCTGTTCCGCCTCGGCGAACGTCAGCGGCGCATCGCGCAGGTTTGCCCAGCGGTGACGCAAGTCGATCGCCTGCCAGGTATGGGCATGGCTTTCGAGGGCGCGCTGCTTAAAACGCGCCAGCGTATCGGCATCCAGTGAGCCTTTTACGGCGGGTTTTTCAATAATTAAATCAACCAGTTGAGAGAAAGTGACGGCGTCACTACGGTCGCTGTCGGTCTGGATGAGCGTTGCCGGGAAGCGATACTGATGATGCTGGGTTGGGGAGAAATAGTGTACTGAAACCCGGATGGCCTGGGTTTGCGAGAGCGGGATATGGATCTGCGATAGCTCATCCGCAGCGGTAGCGGGGAGATAGCGCCAGTCCTTCGTTTCGCGCAACAGGGCGTTTAAAAAACACTGGGCCGCAACGTCTGTACCGGCAGAGCGGGGCAGAGTACGCATAGATGTACCTCATTCCATGACTGATAATAATTCTCGTTATGATATTCATTCTGTTTACAGTCGCAACTATTTTTGCAATATTTGTTTTCATAAACTTCATGATTTCCACACATTTATTGACACTATGTTCACAATTCTATGCGCTCACTTTCCGACACTCTGACCGACAATCTCACCCCGAAAGCGAACTGGCCCCTGGCGTTGTGTGCCGGTTTACTGGGGATTGGGCAAAACGGTTTGCTGGTCATGCTGCCGCAGCTGGTCACGATGACCGGGCTATCGCTCTCCGTTTGGGCGGGTCTGTTGATGTTCGGTTCGATGCTCTTTTTACCGGCTTCGCCCTGGTGGGGACGCCAGAGCGAGCGGCACGGCTGTAAAAGCGTGATGCTGGCCTCGCTGAGCGGCTATCTGGCAAGTTTCTTCGTCATGGCGCTGGTGGTCTGGGCAATGGCGAACGGAATGCTCAATGCCGCCTGGGGGCTGGCAGGGCTTATCCTCTCGCGCACCCTGTACGGCCTGACGGTCTCTGGTCTGGTGCCGGCGGCCCAGACATGGGCCATTCAGCGTGCGGGTCTGGAGAAAAGAATGGCCGCGCTGGCGACGATAAGCTCGGGCCTCAGCTGCGGGCGTCTGCTGGGGCCGCCGCTGGCAGCGCTGATGCTCAGCGTTAACCCGGTGGCACCGCTGTGGCTGATGGCTATGGCTCCGTTTATCGCCCTGCTGATGGTGCTGCGTGAAGTGGCCGATCCGCCTTTACCGCCAGTGGCGCAACAGGCGACGCGGCTGCTGCCATCAATGCTGCCTTACCTTATGTTGGCGCTGCTGCTTGCCGCGCTGGTGAGCCTGATGCAGCTTGGTCTGTCACCCCATCTCAGTCCGTTGCTGGACGGCAATGCGGCGCAAATCAGCCATCACGTTGCGCTGCTGCTGAGCCTGGCCGCGCTGGCAACGCTCGCTGCCCAGTTTCTGGTGGTGCGTCCGCAGCACTTTCGCCCGATGACGTTACTTTGCCTGGCAGCGGTGTTGATGGTGGTCGGGCTTGGGGTGATGTGTCTCGCGGATGTGGCGCTGTTCTATGTGGGGATCGTCATTACCTCGCTGGGAGCGGCGATGGCAACGCCCGGCTATCAACTGCTGCTGAACGACAGGTTAACGACAGGCAAAGGGGCGGGGGTGATCGCCACCAGCCATACGCTGGGCTACGGCGTCAGCGCGTTGCTGGTGCCGCTGGTGACGCGCGCATTCGGTGAAACGTTTTTAATCGTGGCCGCCTGGGCAATGGCGCTGCTGTTTTTAGCCTTAAGCTTAGGGGTACGGTCGGTTGAGCGTACCCCAGAAACAGGGGCCTAGTGGACATGTCGGAAGGCGGTGCTGCCGGAACCCTCACTATGGCGCAGACGCTGCAAGGGATCCTGCTGATAAAAATGACAAAAACGTTGCCACAGGGCCGGGAAACGCGGTGCGAATAGCTCCGGGGCGCTAAAGAAATACTCTGACAGCACCGCAAAACACTCGGCCGGATCGGTTGCCGCATAGGCATCAATGCTGGCCGCGCTTTCCCCGACAAGGTCAATCTCATCCTGGATATTTTCCATCGCCGCATGCAGGTCGTGCTCCCAACCGGCGACTTCACGCAGCGGGATCAGCGGAACACCGCTGGCGCGATCGCCGTTGCGGGTATCAAGCTTATGCGCCACTTCGTGAACAATCAGGTTAAACCCGGACGCGTCGAACGAGTCCTGAATATCCAGCCAGTTGAGGATGATCGGGCCTTGCTGCCAGCTTTGCCCGGACTGCACCACGCGCTGGTTATGCACCAGGCCAATATCATCTTCCCACTCGTCATCAACGATAAACGGCGCGGGGTAGATCAGCACTTCGTGGAAGCCATCCAACCACTCGATACCCAGTTCGAGCACCGGCAGGCAGAAAAGCAGGGCGATACGCGCGCTTTTAAGTGCATCCAGCTCAAACCCCTGCAGCGGAACCAGCCGCTTTTGCTGCAAAAAGCGATCCGCCAGTTGAATGAGCTTTGACTGTTCATCCGGCTGGAGGTTGGCCAGCACGGGGATCGCCAGCGCGTCATCCCACGGCAGCGCCACATGTTGACCAGCGTCATTTGATTTCCAGGGCCACTTAATCATCGCTGTGCTCGCAAACTCGTCACGTGTACAAAATTGAAAGGTTAGGTTCCGTTAACATGCCAAAGAACCCGGCATGAAGGCAACTATAAAACGTAGAGATGTGGGAATGGCAGGAGAGGCCAGCCCTCTGCCATTATTCAAACACTTATCCCGTTTCCTTTCAGTGACAAAAATCCCATTGAGACGATCCCCAGCGGAAAACATGGCACAACGGGTGATACAGAGCGTTTATCGACGTTTGATTTCCCCGAGCGCGTCGATCAGTTGCGCCTTCTCCACGGATATTTGCTTATTGTCCTGAAGCGGTGCTAGTACCTCTCTGATTCATAAGTCGCTATTATGAATGTTCGAGTTTCCAGAAAGCGCTAAGGATTGCCAGAATCTATGCCCGTCAATTTCGACCTCAACGATCTTTATGCCTTCCGAGCGCTGGTGGAGTACGGTAACTTCCGTATCGCCGCAGAATCTATCTGCCTCTCCCAGTCCGCCTTAAGCCGCCGCATTGAAAAGCTGGAGACCGCCGTCGGCGCGAAACTGTTCGACAGAACCACCCGGCGCGTGACGCTGACGCTCTTCGGGCAGACCTTTGCCGACCGCTGCGGGCAGCTTCTGGAAAACGTGGAAACGATGCTGGCGGATATCGACAAGGTGAGCGAGGAGCGTACCGGGCTTATTACCGTCGCCACCGTGCCTTCGGCGGCCTGCCATTTTATGCCGGAGGTGATCCGCCAGTTTCATCGCCGCTATCCGCGCGTGCGCATCAAGCTTATCGACAGCAGCGCGGGCAACGTCATTGACGCGGTAGCCAGCGGGCAGGCGGATTTTGGCATCTGTTTTGCGAGGAGCCTACAGCCAGATCTCACCTTTATTCCGCTGGTGGAGGATGTATACGTCGCCGCGTGTCGTCGCGATCATCCGCTGGCGGGACGCAAGAGTCTGACCTGGCAGGCGTTTTATCAGCAGGATTACATCAGCCTGGACATTACATCGGGGAACCGGAATCTGCTCGACCAGATGCTCGGCCATATTAAGCCGGAGCGCCCGGGGATCTGCGAGACGCGCCACGTCACCACGATGCTGGGAATGGTAGAGGCGGGGATTGGCATTGCTGCCGTCCCCGCCATGTCAATGCCGCACTCTGAGCACTCCTTCCTGACGCATATTCCGCTGACCGAGCCCGAGGTCAAACGCACTGTCGGGCTGATCCGGCGCAGCGGGCGTATTCAGTCGTGGATTGCCGCTGAGCTTGAAACACTCATTACTGCACGTTATCGCGCGGCGGAGTGACGGGGATCATCCCGGTGGCGGTGATGGTCTCCTGCGCGTTTGCTGATGCGAGGTAATCCAGCAGCGCTTTACCTTCGGAAGGATGCTCCGCGTGAGCGGTGACCGCGCCGGCAAAACGGGTGATGTACTGCAGGTTATCCGGCAGTTTGCCGACAAAGGTTACGCCCGGCACGGGTAACAACTCGCTGACCTGCTGGAAACCCACGGCGTATTTCCCTTTTGCCACCTCGGAGGCGACCGGTATGCGCTCCACCTTATGCGCTTTGCCCTCTAACTGTGCTTCAATCCCCAGCTTTTTAAAGAGCTCTGTTTGCACATACCGGCCGCTGGCGCTGTCGGAATAGGCGATGGTGGTGGCCTTAAGCAGAGTCTGTTTGAGCGCGCTATCCGTTTCGATATCCGGTACCGGCGAGCCGGCTTTCACCACCACGCCGATGGGCGAATCCGCCAGTTCAACGCGCGAGCCTTCTTTGACCATCCGGTCATTCGCCAGGTGCGCCAGTGCATCACCCACCATAATCACCACGTCTGCTTTTTCACCGCGCGCCAGTCGGTTGGGGATCGCCTGCGGCGTCTGTCCCATCGACGGCCCCGGGATCAGCACGATATGGTCGCCCGTCCGGGCTTCATACTGGGGGGCGAGTTTTTCCAGCGCGGCCTTAAAACCGCCTGAAATCATGACCGTCACCTCCTGGGCCAGCGCGCCTGCGCTGGTCGCCAGTATTACCAGCCCGGTCAGACCTGAACGTACAAATATGCGCATATTATCCTCTCTGTACTTGCAGACGCATCGCGCTGCGACGGTAGAGATAAAGCGTTGCCAGCAACGCGCAGATCGCCGCGAAGCTCATCCAGTAGCCCGGAGAGGCTTTATCGCCGGTGTACTCAATCAGGGCCGTTGAAATGACCGGTGTAAACCCGCCGAAGATCGCGGTAGCAAGGCTATACGCCAGTGAGAAACCGGCAACACGCACTTCAACCGGCATGATCTCCGTCAGCGCCGGGATCATCGCGCCGTTATAGAGGCCATAGAGGAAGGAGAGCCACAGCAATACGCTCAGCATCATGGAGAAGCTCGGTGCCTGCGCCAGCAGCGTCAGGGCCGGATAGCTGGTTGCCAGCGCCAGCAGCGTCATGGCAACCAGCACCGGTTTACGGCCGAAGCGGTCCGACAGGGCACCGCCCACCGGCAGCCAGATAAAGTTGGAGATGGCCACCAGCAGCGTCACCAGCAGGCTGTCGGAGGCGCTGAGCATTAACACTTTTTTGCCGAAGGTAGGCGCATAGACGGTGATCAGGTAGAACGCGGTGGTGGTCATGGCGACCATCAGCATACCCGCGACCACAACCGGCCAGTTCGCCAGCAGGGTGGTAAAGACCTGACGCATCGCCAGCGTGTGACGGCGGGTGCGAAACTCTTCGGCCTCTTCCAGCTTGCGGCGCAGGAAGAAGATAAACGGCACAATCAGGCAGCCGAACAGAAATGGGATCCGCCAGCCCCATTCACGAATGGCGCTCTCTTCCAGCATCGCGTTCAGCGCAAAGCCCATTGCGGCGGCCACCATAATCGCCACCTGCTGACTGCCGGATTGCCAGCTGGTAAAGAAGCCTTTGCGACCCGGCGTGGCAATTTCAGCCAGGTAGACCGACACGCCGCCAAGCTCCGCCCCGGCGGAAAAGCCCTGCAGCAAGCGTCCAGCCAGCACCAGCAGTGGCGCCCACAGGCCGATGCTCTCATAAGAGGGGATCAGCACAATCAGGAAGGTACCGGCCGCCATTATCGACAGGGTGGTGATTAACCCTTTACGGCGACCCACCTTGTCGATGTAAGCCCCGAGGACAATCGCGCCAATGGGGCGCATTAAGAAGCCTGCGCCAAAGACGGCGAAGGTCATCATCAGCGAGGCAAACTCACTGCTCGCCGGGAAGAAGGTATGCGCGATGTAGGTGGCATAGAACCCGAACAGGAAGAAGTCGAATTGCTCAAGGAAATTGCCCGAGGTGACGCGAAGTATCGCGCCCGCTCTTGCGCGAACGGTTGCAGGTGGGGTTGAGGAAATCATGGTCGTCTCCAGTTTTTTATTGACGTGTTGTCCGTCTGTTTCTGAAAACTGGCGCATTAAACGGAAATTAATAAGCGCAAATCACGCATGGACTGATGCGTACTGCACATCAATGACAGGACGTTGACCGGGATTTACATACCTAACAATAACTTAACAATTCATTGATTTTTCATTCACCATAATTCGCTAAGTGGCTGATATCGCTATTTTGTGATATCGCGCAGAAGGGCAGAGTAGCCGCTGCTCTTGTCGGGTGGCGCTTCGCTTACCCGACCTGTGAATTTTGTAGGCCCGTGCAAGCGTAGCGCCGCCGGGCAAAACTGGCAGAGCGCTCTATTCAGCGCAGCGCCTGCGCAATCGCGCTAAACATCAGCGACGCTTCCAGCGGCTGGGCGCTGAAAGACGGCTCCGCCTGCGGCCAGGTGGACCACTGGACGATCACCAGGTTTTCCTTTTGATTCACCATAATCATCTGGCCAAAAATTCCCAGCGCCCAGAGTGAATCTTTCAGGGAATCCTCTGGCGCGGGCTTAACGTCTGTTGCCGTGGCGGGCACCTCGTTATTCCACCACTGATAGCCGTACAACCCTTTCGGATGCGCGTCTGAGACGGAGCCTTTCGCCTGGGTCCAGTCTGACGACTCTTTTACCCAGCCGTCAGGCAGGATCTGTTTGCCCGAAGGGAGCGTACCGTTATGCAGGATAAATTCGCCGAAGCGGCCCCAGTCTTCCAGCGTGGCGTTAAAGCCGTGCGCGCCGACATCGTGCTGGCCTTTACGGTAGGCATGCCATACGCCGTCGTTCGCCATCCCGTACGGCTGCCAGATGCTTTTCTCCAGGTACGCCGCCAGCGTCATACCGGTGGCGCGCTCCAGCACGTCACCCAGCAGCCACGCGCCACCCGATGAATAGGACCAGTTCTCTCCGGCGGGGTGTTCCCGATGTAACCCCTTCACCAGCTTACGCACGCAGTCGTAGGTGCCCGGCTTCGCTTCGCATTCGGTGAGCTGCGCGAAATCAGACTGTGGGTTGGTGTAGTCTTCGTTCCACGCCACGCCAGAGGTGTGAGTGATTAGCTGTCTCAGCGTCACGCCATCCCACGCCGTGCCTTTTAAATCGGGTTCGTAGCGGGTGATAAGATCGTCAAGGGAGTGGATTTTGCCCTCTTTAAGGGCGACCCCGACCAGCGCAGAGACCACGGATTTCCCCACCGAACGTGATGTCCAGAGCGTGGAATCGGTATTGCCTTCACCCAGATATTTCCATGCAATTTTGCCGTCCTTCAGCACCAGCATGCCGCTGACGTTCTGGCGCTTCACGTAATCCTGGAGGGTATAGGTCTTGCCATTAACCTGATACCGGGCGTCGGTAAGCGGTTTCTCTGCTGCCAGCAGCGGTGTGGCCTTTCCGTGGCGGAAAACATCGCCCGCGTAGTTGCGATAGTCGTTACGAAAGCCCACCACGCGATCCGCCTGACTCCAGGTGAGCATGCTGTGCGTGTCGGGAAGGGTTGCGTCAAACGGTGCAGGACACTGGTTGAGGTCGGTGCCGTGACAGGCAGCCATAACGGCAGGGGATAAGAGGCTGCTGACCACCAGTGCGGCGAGCAGGCTGCGGTTTAACGTTTTGTTTTTCATGTTTATCTCGTTTGGTTCAGGAAGGACTTCAGTTTAAGAAGCCGCGCCCTATAATAAAAAACGGGTTATGGGGGAAATTCCCCCGAAAAACGGAATGAAGGGAGAGCAGGCGATGGTCTATTCATTTGCCCAGCTGGAGGCGTTTACCGCGGTGGCAGAGCACGGCAGCCTGATGAAGGCGGCCATTAAGCTCGGTAAAGACCGTACGACCCTGCGCGATCTGATCGATTTTCTTGAGGACGGGCTGGGTTATGCCCTGTTCCTGCGCGAGGGACGCAGCGTGCGGCTAACGCCTGAAGGGGAACAGCTTCAGCGACAGGCGCACCTGCTGATGCGTCAGGTGAAAGCCTTTGAGGCCTTTGCCAGAGCGGTGCCGGACAGCGCGACGCAGGACATTGCTCTTGTTTACGATCCGTTCACTCCCCGGGCTTTTCTGCAGGCGCTGATTGCAGAGATGGCGGCACAAAAAATACGCCTGAGCCTGACCAGCGCGTCGCGTGACGAGGCCGAAGCCCTGCTGGCGAGCGGAGAGGCGGATTTAGGTATCTGCCAGGCGCGCAACCGCAGCGTGGGTAATGAGATGGAGTGGCGGGCTCTGGGAGCCATCGACATGGATTTTTACGCCGCAGACGCGCTTTTTGCGAAGGTTGCCACGCCGGTTTCGCTGCTCGATCTCTCTCTGGTTCCGCAGGTGGTTATGCATGCCGCGTCAGATGAACCGGTTGCCCGTCGTCTGCAAATTGCCGGGCATACCCTTTTCACTAATGAAATTGAGATGCTGCGCGGCCTGCTGGAACAGGGCTGTGGCTGGGGCTTTTTGCCGACCCATCTTCATGCGACGCAGTGGAAAAACGTAAAAAGGCTGCCCACCGAAGTGGGCAGCCAGGGGATAAGTCAGACGATGGTCACTATCTGGAAGCCGGGCAGCGACAAGCGTGAGAGGATCAATCAAACGTTGTCGCGGCTGCCGGCACTATGGAAACGCTCAGCGCTGTGAACATCCCTGGCACTGTTTGTTCTGGATCTGCTGGAAGAAGTCGTTACCTTTGTCATCCACCAGGATAAACGCCGGGAAGTTCTCCACTTCGATTTTCCAGATGGCTTCCATTCCCAGTTCCGGATACGCCACGCACTCCAGGCTCTTGATGCTGTTTTGCGCCAGTACCGCCGCCGGGCCGCCGATGCTGCCCAGGTAGAAGCCGCCGTGTTTGTGGCAGGCATCCGTCACCTGCTGGCTGCGGTTGCCTTTGGCCAGCATGATCATGCTCGCGCCGTGGGACTGCAGTAAATCCACATACGAGTCCATGCGGCCTGCAGTGGTTGGGCCGAGGGAGCCGGAGGCATAACCTTCCGGCGTTTTGGCCGGGCCCGCGTAGTAAATCGGATGGTCTTTAACGTACTGCGGCAGTTCCTCGCCGTTGTCGAGCAGCTCTTTCAACTTCGCGTGGGCGATATCACGCGCCACGATGATGGTGCCGTTCAGCGACAGGCGGGTAGAGACCGGGTGCGCGGAAAGCTGCGCCAGGATCTCGTTCATCGGCTTGTTGAGGTTGATGCTGACCACGTCGCCTTCGCCCTGCTGGCGCAGCGATTCAGGAATGTACTGACCCGGGTTGTGCTCCAGTTTTTCAATCCAGATCCCGTCGCGGTTGATTTTCGCTTTGATGTTACGGTCTGCGGAGCAGGAGACACCCATGCCGATTGGGCAGGAGGCACCGTGGCGCGGCAGGCGGATCACGCGGATATCGTGAGCGAAGTATTTACCACCAAACTGCGCACCCAGACCCAGGTTCTGCGCTTCCTGGAGCAGTTCCTGTTCGAGCTGAACATCGCGGAACGCCTGGCCGTGCTCGTTCCCCTCGGTAGGCAGGGCGTCGTAGTAGCGGGTGGAGGCCAGCTTCACCGTTTTCAGCGTCGCTTCCGCGGAGGTTCCGCCAATCACGAAGGCAATATGGTAAGGCGGACAGGCCGCGGTACCCAGGGTACGCATCTTCTCCACCAGATAGTTTTTCAGCTTCGCCGGAGTGATCAGCGCTTTGGTTTCCTGATAGAGGTAGGTTTTGTTGGCTGAACCGCCGCCTTTCGCCATGCAGAGGAATTTGTACTCGTCGCCGTCGACGCTGTAGAGGTCGATCTGCGCAGGCAGGTTGGTGCCGGTGTTCACCTCTTTATACATATCCAGCGCCGCGTTCTGGGAGTAGCGCAGGTTGTCTTCGATGTAGGTGTTGTACACCCCCTGACTCAGCGCGGCTTCATCGCCACCGCCGGTCCAGACGCGCTGGCCTTTTTTACCCATGATGATCGCTGTGCCGGTATCCTGGCAGGTTGGCAGCACGCCTTTAGCGGCGATTTCAGAGTTACGCAGGAACTGCAGGGCAACGTACTTATCGTTCTGGCTCGCTTCCGGATCGTTAAGAATGGCGGCGACCTGCTTCTGATGGGAAGGACGCAGCATAAACGCAGCATCGTGGAACGCCTGCTGCGCCAGCAGCGTCAGTGCCTCTGGCTCGACTTTCAGGACTTCCTGACCGTCGAACTCAGCAACGGAGACGTGCTCTTTGGTCAGCAGATAGTATTCGGTGTCGTCGTGCGCGAGTGGGAAGGGGTTTTGATAAAAAAACGGTTTGTTTGACATAGCTTGCTCCAGAAAAATAAAACCGCCGGAGGAGAAGTCCGGCGGTCAGGAATCAGAACATCATGGACATCCACGGATAACCAATCAGCAGCAGGGCCGCCAGGAAGATGGCACCGAAGATAGTGCCCAGGCGCCAGTAGTCTTTGGTTGGCAGGTAGCCACTACCGTAGTAAATCGGGCTTGGGCCGGTACCGTACGGGGTGATGATCCCCATCACACCCAGCGAGGTCACCATCAGCAGGACGAAGACTTCCATATTCATGCCCGGAATGGTGGAGGCGATGGTCAGCATCGCCGGCAGCAGCGCGGTGGTGTGCGCGGTGGTGCTGGCAAACAGGTAGTGCAGCAGGTAGAACGCCAGCAGCAGCACGATGGTGGCAACGCCCGGCGAGATACCGCTCATTAACAGACCGCCTTCTTTACCCAGCCAGCTGATAAAGCCGGTAGAGGAGAGGCCGTCCGCCAGCGCAACCAGGGTGGCGAACCAGACGAAGGTATTCCACGCGGCTTTATTTCCGGTGATATCGTTCCACTCCAGCACGCCGGTCCACAGCATCAGACCCACAATCAGCAGGGCAGCCATGGCTGGTTCAATCCACGCGGCGGCGAAGATCCACATCAGCAGCGCACAGCACACGAACACCAGCAGCAGAATTTCATTGCGGGACAGTTTGCCCAGTTTTTCCAGTTCACGGGTTGCCCACAGCGGTACTTCATTATTCACTTTGACTTCTGGTGGGTAGAACCAGTAGGCCAGCAGCGGCATGGTCAGAATCAGCAGAATGCCCAGCGGCAGGAAGGCGAGGAACCAGGTACCCCAGGAGATATCAATCCCTACCGTGCTTTTCACCAGCGCCAGTGCCAGCAGGTTCGGCGCCAGGGCGGAGAGGAACATCGAGCTGGTGATACAGGCCGCGGTGATCGCCACCCACATCAGATACGAACCAATTTTACGCGCGCTTGGGTCGTTTGGTTTTGAGCCATACAGCGGCGGCAGGTTAGCGATGATCGGGTAGATGGTCCCGCCGCTACGTGCGGTGTTGGACGGCGTAAACGGTGCCAGCAGCAGGTCCGCGAAGGTGATGGCATAACCGAGCGTCAGGCTGCGACGGCCGAGATATTTCACCAGAATCAGCGCCAGACGGCGGCCGAAGCGGGTTTTATCATAGCCCGCGGCGAACATGAAGGCGCCGAAGATCAGCCACACAGTCGAGTTACCAAACCCGCTCACGGCCCACTTAAAGGAGGCACCTGCCAGCTTGAATTTCGGGTCGGCCAGCTGTTCAGGGCTGAACAGCACCCACTGGCTGCACAGCGCAATCGCCACCACGCCAGTCAGACCGATCACCGCGCCCGGCAGCGGTTCGAAGATTAAGCCGACGATCACGCCGACAAAGATCGCGAAGTAGTGCCACGCATAAGGCGGCAGTCCTTCTGGTACCGGAACAAACAGCAGCAGGACGGCGACGATGACGGGCAATGCCATCATCAGCAGTCGTTTTGCTTTCCCATTTGATGCCTGGTTCGCCACAGGGGGCGTTACAGCAGTTTTTGTATTCATAGTTTCACGTCTTAAGTTGTCAAAAATTCGGTCGCACTGAAAAACAAAATTGCTTTCTTAAGTTTCTTTGCTTTTTTTAGTTATTAAAGGTGCTGATTTGTATTTTCAGTAATAGCTATTTAACGCATTTTGGTTTGCGCTAAATTAAAAATTGATGATGTTTTTATATTGCGCTTTTGGATGCCATAACTATTGATCGCGATCAAAAAAAGGGAATTGCAGCGGTATTTTTATGCTTTTATTAATAACCACTCTGGCGTATATGGGTATTACGTATATTATGAGTTCAATTTATCATTTCTGTAACAATGTTGAGTTTTGATAGTTTTTATATTGTTGATTTATATGGGATTTATTGGTTTTTGGTGAAATGGTTTTACCATTCGTTATTTAACGAATTTTAAATTATTGTGAATGGCTAAATTACAATATCTAACACCAATGTGTTATTTGTGTTATCGCAGGGATTAAATAGTTTTTTAACTAACGTAATAACTTTAGAAACTAAAAAAATCATTATATTAATATCATGACATCGGCAAATAACGACGAAATAAAAAATCAATCCGATAACGAATTCTTAATTTTTAAAGTTTGGAGTTTCAATTATGAGCACTAACGAACGTATTCTGAGCCCCTTCACATTACCGAATGGCACTGAACTGAAAAACCGTTTGTTAATGGCACCCATGACCACCTGTACCGGCTATTACGACGGCACGGTCACCAGCGAGCTGGTGGAGTACTATCGGGCCCGTTCCGGCAGCATTGGTACCATTATTGTTGAATGCTGCTTTATCGATGATCTCGGCCTTGCGTTCCCCGGCGCGATTGGTATCGATAATGACGAGAAAATCGCCGGGCTGGCGAAAATCGCGGACGCCATTAAATCCAAAGGCTCGAAAGCCCTGCTGCAGATCTACCACGGCGGCCGTATGGTCGATCCAAAACTGATCGGTGGCCGCACGCCGGTTGGCCCAAGCGCCGTTGCCGCGCCGCGTGACGGGGCCGCCACGCCGGTTGCCCTGACCGGTGAAGAAGTGGAAGGCATGATCGGCAAGTTTGGTGAAGCCGTTCGCCGCGCTATCCAGGCCGGTTTCGACGGGGTTGAAATTCACGGCGCAAATACCTACCTGATTCAGCAGTTCTACTCCCCGAACTCTAACCAGCGCGACGACGAGTGGGGCGGCAGCCGCGATAACCGCGCTAAATTCCCGCTGGCGGTGCTGGATGTCACGCACAAAATGGTGCGCCAGTACGCTGACGACGCGTTCATTATTGGCTACCGTTTCTCCCCTGAAGAGCTGGAAGTCCCGGGCATCCGCTTTGAAGACACCATGTACCTGCTGGAAAAACTGGCGGCGCGCGGTGTGGATTATCTGCACTTCTCCGTAGGGGCGACCCTGCGTCCTTCCATTGTCGACACGCAGGACCCAACCCCGCTCATCAAAAAATATTGCGCCATGCGCTCTGAAACCCTGGCTCAGGTTCCGGTGATGGGTGTCGGCGGCGTGGTAAATGCCGCTGACGTTAACGAGGCGCTGGATAGCGGTTACGACCTGATTGCCGTGGGCCGCGCTACCATCGCTTACCCGGACTGGACTGACCGGATCGCGGCCGGTGAAAGTCTGGAGCTGTTTATGGACAGCACCAAACGCGAAGAGCTGAGCATTCCTGAACCACTGTGGCGCTTCTCGCTGGTGGAAGCGATGATCCGCGATATGAGCATGGGCGAATCAAAATTCAAGCCAGGCATGTTCACTGAGAAGGTGCAGGACGATGTTAACGAACTGGTAATCAACGTTAGCCTGGAAACCGATCGCATCGCCGATATTGCGCTGGCGTCTGGCCCGAGCGAAGACGTTGAGTTTGTCACCAGCTTTGAAGAGATCCGCACCCGCATTCTGGACGCCAACACCCCGCACGTGGATGCCATCACGGGTGCAACCAGCCAGAGTGAAGCGGTGAAGAAAGCGGTCTCTAAAGCGATGCTGAAATCCAGCAAAGCGCTGGCGGCGGAAGAGGGCGCTGACCCGAACGCGACCCGCAGCGTGGATGTGGTGGTAGTGGGTAGCGGCGGTGCCGGTCTGGCCGCAGCCATTCAGGCCCACGATGAAGGCGCGAGCGTGCTGATCGTTGAGAAGATGCCAACCATTGGCGGGAACACCATCAAAGCTTCTGCCGGGATGAATGCCGCCGAGACGCGCTTCCAGCGGGTGAAAGGGATCCAGGACAGCAAAGAGTTGTTCTACCAGGAGAGCCTGAAAGGGGGCGGTAACAAGAACAACCCGGAACTGCTGCGCCGCTTCGTGGAGAATGCGCCGCAGGCGATTGAATGGCTGGCAACCCGCGGCATTATGCTGAATGACATCACCACCACCGGCGGGATGAGTATTGACCGTACGCACCGTCCAAAAGACGGCTCTGCGGTAGGCGGCTATCTGATCAGCGGCCTGGTGCGTAACGTCAATAAGCGCAACATCGACGTAATGCTTGATACGTCTGTCAGCGACATCCTGTTCGAAAACGGCGAAGTCACCGGCGTGCGTCTGACCACAGAAGAGAACGAAACCCTTACCGTGACCACTAAAAGCGTCATTGTCGCCACCGGTGGCTTCAGCGCCAACAGCCAGATGGTGGTGAAATACCGCCCTGACCTGGAAGGTTTTGTCACCACCAACCACAAAGGGGCAACCGGCGGCGGTATCGCGCTGCTGGAACGCATCGGTGCCGGTACGGTAGATATGGGCGAGATCCAGATCCACCCAACCGTTGAGCAGAAAACCTCGTACCTGATTTCCGAATCCATTCGCGGCGGCGGAGCGATTCTGGTGAACCAGCAGGGGAACCGTTTCTTCAATGAGATGGAAACTCGCGATAAAGTCTCGGCTTCAATCATCGCACTGCCGGAGAAATACGCGTATATCGTCTTTGACGAGCACGTTCGTGCCAAAAACAAAGCGGCGGATGAGTACATCGCTAAAGGCTTTGTGACCAGCGCCAGCTCGCCAAAAGCCCTGGCCGAGGCGCTGGGAATGGATTACCACGCTTTCCTGGCGACCCTTGAGCGCTACAACGGCTTTGTTGAAAAACAGTATGACGATGATTTTGGCCGTACCACCGCGCTGCGTGCGCCCATCAACGAAGGGCCGTTCTACGCCATTCAGATTGCGCCGGGCGTGCACCACACCATGGGCGGCGTAACCATCAACACCGAAACCTGCGTGCTGGACAGCAACCACAACGTGCTGCCAGGGGCGTTTGCGGCCGGTGAAGTGGTCGGCGGGATCCACGGCGGTAACCGTATCGGCGGTAACGCGGTGGCAGATATCATTATTTTTGGTACGCTTGCAGGACATCAGGCGGCTATGCGTTCGAAAAAGCAGTAAGACCCCTGTGTTGTATGCCGGATACGCGCAGCGTTATCCGGCATTTTCCCCGGCGGCGCGGTGCTTGCCGGGGCTACATCTGAGGACTCATGCTATGCCTGATGACCATCGCGTTTACAGTTATTCCGCCGTCCTGATGGGCTCTCCCATCCTTCTGAAACTCTTCTCCCATGACGAAGCCCTCGCATCCCGCGTGTTTCGCCTGATCAAACAGTACGAAGATCTGCTTACCGTTAACCGTGCGCACTCTGAAGTTATGGATATCAACCATGCGGCGGGACAGCGGCCCGTCAGCGTCAGCCGTCCGGTGTTCGAGCTGATCCGCTGCGCAAAAGCGGCGAGTCTGCTCAAGGACAGCGCGTTTAACCTGGCGATTGGCCCGCTGGTGAAACGGTGGAAAATCGGCTTTCGCGGCGACAGCGTGCCGCCCGCTGAAGACATCGCCGCCTTGCTGGCGATTACCCGTCCTGAGGATGTGGTGCTGGACGAGGCCAGCAGTAGCGTCTTTTTGACCCAAAAAGGGATGGAGATTGATTTGGGCGCCATCGCCAAAGGCTATATCGCTGACAGGGTGCGGGATTATCTGCGCAAAGAGGGCGCTGAACTCGGGCTGATCAACCTCGGGGGCAATATCCAGACGCTGGGCTCGCCGGAGGGGGGCTGGAGCGTGGGGCTTAAAAAACCGTTTGCGGGTGATGAGCTGATCGGCGCGATGACGGTGGAGAACCGCTCCGTGGTGACGTCGGGAACCTATGAACGCTACTTTGAACAAAACGGCAGGCGCTATCACCACATCCTGGACCCGCGTACCGGGTATCCGCTGGATAACGAACTGGACAGCGTGACCATCATTTCAAACGATTCCATCGACGGGGATATCTGGACCACGCTGATGTACGGCATGGGCGTGGAGAAAGGCTGTGCGGTACTGCGTGCGCGACCTGATATTGAAGCGATCTTTGTGACCAAAACAAAAGAAGTGGTGCTCTCGTCAGCGCACCACTTCCGCTTTACTTTACTGGATAATAGTTACCGCATTACTGACAGTACTGTTTGAGCAGGCCTGTCTGCTCGGGCTGGAGACGGTAACGATATACCGGGCGCCCGGTAGCGCCGTAGTGAATGCTGGTGAACAGAATATTGATTTGCGCCAGCCAGATCAGATATTTGCGGCAGGAGACGCGCGAGATATTCACTGCACTGGCCAGGTCATCGGTGGAAAACTCGGTCTCCGGGTGAGCGTCAATCCACTGGCAGATAGTGCGCAGCGTTTGCGGCGTTAACCCTTTTGGCAGCTTTTTGCTGTCTGCCAGCTCCGGCGCCCCGCCGTGGATCAGCCTGTCGACGTCCGCCTGCTCATAATACTGGTGCGAGCCCATCAGGCTGTGCTTTGCCTTCCAGCCGTTCAGCGCCTCTTCAAAGCGCGGGAACTGGAACGGTTTAATCAGATAATCCACCACGCCGTAATGGATAGAGGTCTGGATTGTCGCGGCGTCCGCAGCCGAAGAGATCATAATGACATCGATTGGGCGACCGGAGGCGCGGATCACTGGCAGCAGATCCAGCCCATTATCCTGCTGCATGTAGACATCCAGCAGCACCAGATCAACCGGCTGGGCAGGGTTGTTAATAATGGCCTCGGCCTGGTTCAGCGTGGAGGCGACGCCGCAGCAGCTAAAGCCTTCAACACGGTTAACATACAGACGGTTGAGGTCGGCTACCATGGCGTCATCATCGACAATTAATACATTTATCACGCGATATTCCTCTCGCTATCCCAGGGGATGTGAACAAAAAATTGGGTAAATACGCCAGGTTCAGATTCGACGGTGATATCACCGCCCAGGTTCTGAATTTGCTGGCGGGCAAGGAACAGCCCAACGCCCCGGTTTTCACCTTTTGTTGAGAAGCCTTTAGTAAAAATAGTCTCCAGCTGGGCGGGATCAATTCCCGGGCCGTCATCGCTGACTTCACAGCTGAGCCAGCCATTCTGATAGTGCAGCAGCAGGGTGATTTCGCCTTCCGGCTGGCCCTCCATCGCGTCCAGTGCGTTTTCAATCAAATTACCGAGCACGGTGACCAGCACCGCGACCTGCTCTTCGTTGGCGGTATCCGGTATCTGGCACTCATCCGCCAGGGTGAGGGTGATCCCCGCTTCTTTCGCCCGGTTGATTTTACCCAGCAGGAACCCGGCAATAACCGGGGATTTCACCTTGCTCTGGATGGTGCCAATGTCCGTCTGATAATTGTGCGCTGTCTGCAGGATGTACTCTTCCAGTTTGTCGTAGCGCTTGATATGCAGCAGACCCAGGATCACGTGCAGTTTGTTCATAAACTCGTGCGTGTGGGCGCGCAGGGCATCGACGTAATTCACCATGCCGTCGATGCGCTGCATCAGCTGGCTGATTTCGGTTTTGTCGCGGAAGGTGGTGATGGCGCCTATCACCCGCTCCTGGCTTTTCACCGGCACCATGTTGCACAGCAGCAGCCGTCCGTTGCAGCTGATCTCCTGATCCTGACGCGCGATGCCCGTTTTTGACACCTCACGCAGGCTGGCCAGCAGGGGGGCGCTGGCGTTTTCGGTCTGCTTGCCGGAGGGCAGGAGCAATATCTCTCTGGCGGTGTGGTTTATCATCGTCACGCGGCCATGAATATCGACCGCTAACACTCCTTCGCGCAGCGACTGCAGCATCGCCTGACGTTGTTCAAACAGCGCGGAGATTTCATACGGCTCCAGCCCGAACAGGATGCGTTTCAGAACGCGAACCAGTCCCCAGATCGCCATGGAGCTCATAAAGATACTGAACAAAATGGTCCAGACGGCGTTGAGTCGCCCGCGGGCGATCTGGTCTTCCACTTTTTTTAGCGAGATGCCGACCACCACCACGCCGATCTGCTCGTGCTGGCTGTCATACACGGGCGTAAATACGCGAAGGGCTTCCGCGAGCGCGCCCCGGTTAACGGAGACGTTCTCTTTCCCTTCCAGCGCCGGGTTCAGATCGTCGCCGATAAAATGCAGGCCAATCAGCGCTTCGTTCGGGTGCGAATAGCGAATACCGCGCATGTCGGTGACCACGGTCAGCAGCAGGTCGTTGCGTTTTGTAACGCCCTGGGCGATGGGCTGGATGATATCGGCCTGCGGCGGTTGCATCAGGCCACGCTGGATCTCCGGGCTGTTCGCCAGCGTACGGGCAATACCCAGCGCCGTATCCTTGACGTCATCACGGGTTGCCCGGGTGATCTGCACTGAATAGAGCGCAAAGACCAGCAGCAGCACAGAGGCGATGATCGCGCACACCATCAACGTGACCAGCGTGTTCAGTTTCATGGGGCGCTTGCGCGTCTGGGGAAAGGGCTGCAAATCGCTCATCAACACTCCGCGATGAAGAAGAAAGGGGTAATTATCGCCGATGACGCGCTTTTCTTAAAGCTGTGTAAAAGCATGCATTTGCTCCGCTTTTCGTGACCCTCCTCGCATGTCATCCATATAAAACACTTTATAGTGTGTGGGTACTCATAATAAGGAGGCTGTTTATGAGCATTATGCTTACCGGTTCGGCCAAGGAAAGACGGCACGCCAGCACGATGAATATCGATAGATTGTCCACGCTGGACATGCTGAAAGTCATTCACCAGGATGATGCACTTATCTCCGCTGCAATCACCCCTTTTTTACCCATTATTGCCCGTGTGGTGGATAACGCCGCCGCGACCCTGAGCCACGGGGGGCGTCTGGTTATGGTTGGCGCGGGGCCGTCCGGCTGTGTGGCGAAACAGGCGGCGGATGAGTATGCCCCGGGTAAAACCCCGGTGATGGCCATCACGGCGGGCGACGATGCGACAAGCTACGAGCGCGGCGTTGCCGACCTGCAGGCGATTAACTTTGGCGAGCACGATATGATGCTGGCGGTCACCGTAAGCGGAAAAACACCGTGGGTCTGGGGCGCCATGCGGCATGCGTGGTCGCTCGGTTCACCGGTGGCGGTGATTACCGATAATGCGCAAAGCGAAGCGGCGCAGCTGGCAAGTATGGTGATTGCGCCAGAGCTGGGCCCGGATGTGGTTGCCGGGTATCTGAACACCAAAGCGGCCATTGCGCAGAAAATGATCCTCTCTATGGTGACCACCGGGCTGGCCGTCCGCACCGGGCGGGTTTACAGCAACCTGCGCGTGGATCTGGAAGCGAGCAGCACCCAGTGGGCTGAACGGCAAATCGCGATAGTGATGGAAGCGGGGGGATGCACCCGAGCGGTAGCAAAAGCCGCGCTGGAGAGCTGTAACCATAACTGCAAAACGGCGGTGCTGATGGTGCTGACCGGGCTGGATGCATGGAAAGCGCATGAGTTACTTGCGCAGAACAACGGGTTTATTCGGGTGGCGTTGCAGGAAGCGCCGTAATAGAGAGCGCAGGAATAAAAAAAGGCCGCGATTGCGGCCTTTGCACTTTTTAAATATTAGAACTGATAAGTTAAACCAATACCTACAACGTCATCGGTAGAAATACCATACGCCTCATACAATGATTCATCTTCATCAAGCAGGTTGATTTTGTAATCGATGTAAGTGGAGAAGTTTTTATTGAAATAGTAGGTACTTGCAACGGAAATATAATTGACCAGGTCGTGGTTGAATCCTTTACCATCCAGGTCTTTACCTTTTGAGTAGACCCAGGCGAGGGAAGGACGCAGACCGAAATCAAACTGGTATTGCGCAACAGCTTCAAAGTTTTGAGTCTGGTTGGCTATACCATAATTACCAATTGGAGTCATATTGCGGGTTTCTGCATACATCATCGCCAGATAGACATTATTGGCATCATATTTTGTGCCAACGGTCCAGGCTTCGGCTCTTTCACCTCCGGCCATACCGATGCTTTCAAAAGCTTTGCCTTCAGCAACCTGAACATTCGTACGGTCAGAAGATGCGTAAGCTGCACCGAAGCTGAGACCACTTAAATCGCCGGAGAAATCATAGGAGGTTGAAATACCGAAGCCATCACCATTCTGGAAACGTGGATTTTCATGGCCATTGCGAGTGCCTTCCTGATCTTCATTATTATTGGTGCCTTCATTGGCTGCCTGATATTGC